>JBFJUC010000264.1:0-3762 GCA_041624875.1 Alcanivorax sp. | reverse complement strand
GCCATATAGGCCAGCACGGCAGCTTGATCCGCGGCGTTATCGGCGGTGGCATTCTCAGGATTCTCCGCAGCGCACCCGGCCTGGGCCAGCAGTGCGAGTGCCAATGTAGCGATAATCTTTTTCATAAATGCGATTCCTTGTGTCGTTTCGATTGGCTTTTGTTCAGCGGCTTTTGCTATCGCCATGCTATTTTCTCCTGTCAAAAGTTGAGACTGAGTTGAAGCTGCATAGTACGAGGCCGGTTAAAGAAGTTATCCCGCTGCTCATCCGTCACATGGAGCGCGTTCACAACCGCCTTTTCGCCATGGGCATTGTTAACGATCAGCCGCAAACGGGGCATACCGCGCCAGTCGGGCCGGGCAATGCCGAAGCCGATATCCACGTTGTGCAGGTCGAGTATTTCCTGGCGGTGCTGGATATCGCTGAACCCCTGGCCCTGGTAGCTCCACGACAGTGAGGCATCGAATTCCCAGGGCCCCAGCAGTCTGAAATAACTGATCGAGGTCGCCCAGGAAAAGCGCGCCGAACCCGGTAGCCGGGTGCCCACTGCCACCGGGTTGCCATCGACATCATCGAAGGGCTCGGAGGTGCGGGCGTCGGTGTAGTTCGCGGCCACCGAGATATCCAGCCCGTCGATGGGCGGCAGCCAGCGCAGGCTGGCGTCCACGCCCTCGATCTGCGCCTCCGCGATATTCAGTATGGCATTGTATGAACTCGACGGCGCCGACTGGTAATACTGGGCGTCCTCCCAATTGATATAAAACAGGGTGATATCCGCCTGCAGCGCGCCTTCCAGCCAGTCGCTGCGCAAGCCGATCTCGTAATTGAGCAGGTCATCGGATGCAAAGGTATCGGGTACCGAGTCATCCACCCCCGGTACCCCCGGGGACTGTTGCACGCCGCCGTGGCGGAAGCCCTTGCTGCCGGAGGCGTAGAGCTGAAAGCGATCGTTGATAAACCAGTTGATGGCGAGCTTGGGGTTCTCCCCTTCTCCTTCGACGGTCTCGTGGGGGAACTGGCGCACGCCGGCAACGGCATAGTCGAACTGGCCTTCGGTGGTAATCTCGTAGACGCGCAGACCCAGTGTGATTTCCAGTTGTTCCCAAAAGGTGCGTCGCAGTTCACCGAAAATCGCCCGTTCGTCGGTCTCGATCAGTGCCGTGATATCGATGGCTGCAGTACCCACCAGCGCCTCGGGGGTGAGGCCGCCCGGCAGGAGTCCTAGGCCGAGCGGGTCAGGAATCGGCACGGTGGCATCGAGTGTCATCTCCAGTACCTCCATCTGGTAGTCGAGTTCGTAGTAGCCGACCAGCCACTTCCACGGGCCGCCGTCATCGTCGGAAACCAGCCGGAATTCGTAGGTGAGGGCATCGGTCGCCAGCTCCAGCACCGCGAACACGACTGCCTCATTCGGGTCGGGCGGCGGGTCGGATACGATGCGCGAGTAGTCCTGGAAGGCGTCGTAATACTTGTCGGCCTGGGCCACCTGACCGATCACCTGCGCCCAGCCCAGGTCGTACTCGGCGCGCAAGGAGGTCAAATCGAAATTGCTCTCCGCGGTGATGGGCTTTGCCGTGCTGTCGCGCCGGTAGTCGTCCTCGGGGCCGTCGGCAAAGCCCAGGTCGTCCTGCATACTTTCCTGGGTCAGATACACCGCATCCAGCATCAGCTTATCGGTGGCCGCCCAACTCAGCATCACGCGGCCGCCGCTCTGTTCAAAGCTGTCGATATCCTTCGTCCCGTGCAAATCGTCGTCGTAGACCCCCGGTCCCTTGCGCTCCAGCCCCACCACCCGCAGCGCCAGCGTCTCGGTAATCGGCGCATTGAGCATGGCGGCATAGCTCATGGTATTGCCGCCTTTCTCCACATCCACATGGGTGGCGCGCAGCGACGCGGCCCATTCCTGCGGGTCGGGTTTGGCGAGGTTGTAGCGCACCGCACCGGACAGCGCCGAGCCACCGAACAGCGTGCCCTGCGGGCCTTTCAGAATCTCCACCGAGGCGAGGTCGAAACCGTTCAGGTCCGGTGACACATAGGAATAGAAAGGGTCCGAGAGGGACACATCGCCGATAAAGATGCCCACAGTATTGCTGGTGACCGAAGTGGCGGTATCCAGTGAGGCGCCGCGCACCGTCGGGCGATTGGAATTCACACCGTACCCGGTATTCATGGTCACGCCGGGGAGCTGCTTCATATAGTCTTCCATGCCCTCGGCGCCCAGCCGCTCGAACTGGTCTTTGCCAAAGGCGGCGATACTGGCGGGAATATCGCGCAGGTTTTCGTCGCGCTTGGTGGCGCTCACGATCACCTCCTCGATCACGCGGCGGTCTTTCGATGCCGGCTGATCCTGTGCAGCACTGTCCTGCGCGATGGCGCCACCGGCAAAGCCAGCCAGAGATAGTGCAAGCACGCAAAGCGTTTTATTTTTATTGGTACGCATATTCATTCCTCCAATTCCACCGCCGACTTGAGTGCCAGCAGTTCATTTTCGATAGACTTTCGTGAAAGCAACTGACTCAGTCAGGATTTGCCCCTTAAGCTGTTCAAGACCCACCGGGACCGGGTAGTTCGCCTAGTGATACAACACCGTCTTTATGGAGAATGCCGGTTTGCTCTGTCGTTTCATGGATGATGCCGGGCATTGTCGCCACCTTCGCCAGATCCATACCGCCCTGCACTATCTCCATACCCGGCTCGCCCGCCTTGGCGTTATCATTCGCCTTGGTCACCACACGGTAAAAAGCGGCCACAACGAGACGGATACACGTTAAAACGATGTTTCGATCAATCATTTCTCATGACCTAAGTTGTTATTAGACACTGGCCCCGCCTGGGCCCTCGGCGGGTGTTCCGGCGCGGCCCAGCGGTATCATCATTTTCATACCAGCGATTAAACCTTTCGGCAGTCCGACACCTACCTTGCTTTAAGTCTTGCAGCTCACGAAAGAATCACGGCGATCTATTTAAGTCAATAGGCTCAGTCAGGATTTACCCCTTAGCAGGCTCAAAATCCACCGCGATCGATCGAAAACCTGGTGCGCTGACGCGAGGACGAAAACCCGCTGTATAAAAAGCAAGCACTCCGACCCCCTATCCGGACCCCCTATCCGACCCCGCACTCATCTATCCGTTATTAATCGTCCAGTGAGCGCGCGATCAGTTCCTTCTGAATTTCGTTGGCACCGCCGTAAATTTTCTGCACGCGGGAATCGGCGTAGGCGCGGGCCACGGGGTATTCCATCATGTAGCCGTAGCCACCGTGCAACTGCAGGCACTCATCCACTACCTCGCACTGCATCTGCGAGCCCCACCACTTGGCAGTGGCACCGGATACCGGGTCCAGCTTGCCGGCGATCAACTTCACCATGCAGTCGTTGATATAGGCCTTGGTCACGTCCGCCTTGGACTTGGCCTCGGCCAGTTTGAAGCGGGTGTTCTGCATATCCATCAGGCGCTGGCCGAAGGCCTTGCGCTCCTGCACATAGCGCACCGTCTCCTCGATCACGGCATCCATCGCGGCGACGGCAGCGACACCGATGGAGGCACGCTCCCAACCCAGTTGCAGCATGAGATGGACAAAGCCCTGCCCCTCCTGTTCACCGAGCAGGTTGGCCCGGGGAACCCGCACGTTCTCAAAGAACAGCTCCGAGGTGTCCTGGGCTTTCATGCCCAGCTTCTTCAGGTTGCGACCGCGCGCGAAACCCTCGGCGTCCGCCGCTTCCACCACGATCAGGGAGTTACCTTTGCCGCCGGCGTCCTTAT
>JBFJUC010000263.1:0-3770 GCA_041624875.1 Alcanivorax sp. | reverse complement strand
GGCAGGCCCGGTTCCCGGGCGGCGTTGTCGGCCAGCATCACCAGGCTGCTGAGCGGCGTGTTCAGTTCGTGGGCCTGGTGCGCCAGCGTCGCCGCCACCTGGTAGAGACGTTCGCGGCGGCCGGCCAGTTCCAGCAGCCGGTCGTGCTGGCGTTGCTGCTGGCGGGCCAGGCTTTGAATCACCTGGCCCAGGGCGGTCAGCAACAACGCCAGGGCGACAAAAACCACGCCCATGCCGAGGCCGTGGGTGTGGCTCAACTCGCGGGTCAGGGCATGCAGGGTGGAATGCGCCGGCGGGGCACTGTGCCACAGGGTCGCCAGCAGGTAGCCGCCCAGCGTCACCACCAGCAGCCAGAACGCGGCGCCGCGCCCCAGCGTCAGCGCGCCGAGCAACAGCGGCACCAGCAGGTAGAACGACAGCGGGTTGCCGGCGCCGCCCAATTGCTGCACCAGCCCGACGAAGATCACCACGTCCAGGGTCAGTTCCAGGGCCAGCAGGCGCTGTTGGTGGCCAGCGTTGAGACTGGCCAGGGCGATCAGGTTGGGCAGCAGCAGGGCGGCCAGCCACAGCAGGGGCTCCAGGCTGGCGGGCGCGCGCGCGGTTTGCTGGAGCATCAGCAGCGCCAGCGCCAGGCACAGTACCAGCAGGCTGCGCAGGCCGATCAGTCGACGGCGCCAGACGCGATGCAGGGTTGAGTTCATGGGGGCGGATTGTACCCCCGGCGGGCGGGGAACGGCAGGTGGCGTTTTGCCGCGCCCGTCAGTTGGCGCGCCGGGCACTGCCTTGCAGCAGTTCGGCGATCAGGCCGGGCAGTTTGCGGTGCCGAAAAACGTGCGTGTCGCTGAGGTCGAAGCCGGCGTCGCGCAGCGTGTCCGGAGTGGGGCGGGTGAGGTGACAGCCGCAGGCCAGATGATGCCAGAGCGGGTCCACCCGTTGTTGCCAGCGAAAGGTACGTGGCCGGCCGCTGGCGATGTGCTCCAGCAACAGAAGGCGCCCGCCCGGGGCCAGCACCCGGTGCATCTCGCGGGCGGCCAGCTCGGGGTCGGGAATGGTACAGAACACCAGGCAGGCGACCACGGTGTCGAAGTGGCCGTCCGGGTAGGGCAGCCGGCGGGCGTCGCCCTGCAGCAGGTGCAGCGGTTGGCGGATGCCGGCGTCGCGGGCGTGGCGGCGGGCCAGGGCCAGCATCGCCGCTTCCGGCTCCAGGCCGTGGATCTCGCTGACGGCGTCGCCGTAGAGGGCCAGGTTGGCGCCGGTGCCGATGCCCAGCTCCAGCACGCGGCCGCGGGCGCCCTGGAGCAGGCGCTGGCGGTCGCGGTAAAGCGGGCGGGTGGCCCAGTCCAGCAGCTTCGGAAACAGATGGTCCTGGTACCAGCGCATGGGGCTCCTCGCTTTGGCGGCGCTATTGCCGCTCGGGCAGTACGTAATCGTCCGGGTTCTCCAGCATGTCGGTGGTCAGGGGACCGGAGATCACGCTGGTCAGGTTGCGGTCGGTGTGCTTGCTGAAGGTCCGCCGGGCCTTCTCGAACAACCGGAAGCTGCGGAAATTGAGTGCGTACAAACGCACTTCGCGCAGCCGTTGGTAAGAGTACATCACATCCAGCGCATCCATGGAGAACTGCGGCTGGAGTTGCATGGCGGTTTCCAGGTGGCTGATCGCCTCGTTGAGATCCCGTTTGCGGTTCATGTAGATCAACGCATTGGCGTATTCGTAGTGGACGATGGGAATGTCCGGCGCCAGCTTCAGGGCCTCGTCGAACGAATCCTGGACCGTGGTGGTGCGCGCGCCGTAGGTCATGCGCCCGGTGAACTTGCCCACCCGGCGCATGATGCCGGCGTCCACGCCGGCCAGGAAAGCGTGGCCGAGCGGATGGTCGGGCATGATTTCCAGGACCCGTTCCGCGTTGCCCTTGATCTTGCTGATGTAGCGGCGCGCGACGATGATCGGCACCGGCGATTCCTCGGCGATGCGGGCGATGGCGTAGGCGTAGCCGAGACGCACCACGGCCACCACCGGCTCCATTTCCGGGTCGTCCTCGGCGGGCTCCATCAGGTCGAAGTAGCGCTCGGTGCGGTTGGCCATGTCCTGCAGCATCATGTATTTGACGCTTTGCCGGTCGGCCAGATAGATGGCGTACAGCAATTGCGCGAACAGCGCCGGGATCTCGCCGATCGGCCCCAGCTCCAGGCCCAGACGGCGGGCGGTCTGGAAGTTGCCGGCGAAGAAGTGGCGCCAGACGTTCACGTAGCGGCGCTCCAGGTCGCGGAAATCGCCGTCGAAACCCTCCAGGCCGTCGCGCAGGAAGGGGTATTTTTCGAACTGCCGGCGCAGGTAGTCCGCGGACGGGTAGGGCATGCGCAGGCCGCGCATCAGGTAGTCCCATTTGTCGCGGATTTCGGCGTCGGTGTAGGTGAAGTAGGCGCGGTTGTAAGGGACCTCGTTCCAGGGCTCGATGAAGATGCGTTCATCGACCGGGATGTTTTCCATCTCCAGCTCTTCCTGGGTGACCTGGTCTTCCTCGTCGATCAGCAGGGCGGGGTCGATATCGGGGGTGTTCTGCGCCTGTAGCCCCAGGCTGGTCAGACACAATACGATCAACAGGGGCCAGCGCCATGCCGCGCGGCCTCGGTGAAGTTCCACTTTCATTGCGATGCTCTTCTTCTTTTATCAGGACGTCGCCGGCAGGGCCGGCATGGCTCGGGCAAACCAAAAAGAAGGCCGAACCTTGCCATGGGAAGAGCAGGCCGAACAAGAATTCACCAGCCGGGGAAGCGCGGCTCTACGGTCAGTCAGCCGCCGGCTTGTTCCAGAATCGCCACGAACGGCTCGCTTCTGCCGTGGCCGCGGACGATGTCCAGCAGGGTGCGGCCCTGGTCGTCGGTGGCGCGGATGTCGCGGTTCTGGGCCTGGAAAAACGCCACGAAGCGTTCGAAATCTTCCGGCCGCAGGGCGCGGTAGGCCTTCAGCAGGACGTGGAAATCCGGGTTTTCGCCGTCTTCCGGCGGGAAGTCCAGGAACACCTTGATCTGTTCGTCGGTCATCGGCTCGCCGACCACCTTCTTCTTGTCTTTACGCTCTGCCATTGACCACCTCTGACGTTGTCTGCTTGCGTTGCGCGTCCGGCCCGGCGTGACCGGCCGTCTTTTCTGGGGCGGGGATTATAGGGTTTAAAGCCCGGGGGAGCGAGGAGGAGGCACGAACATCAAGGGCGGGAGCGCTCCGGACCGGCGACCGCGCCGGCCCGGAGGGTGGGACGCGGACTTACTGAGCCATGTCCTTGAGCTTTTTCAGTGGCCGTACTTTGACCACGGTGCGGGCGGGCTTGGCGGCGAAGGTGGTTTCCTGGCCGGTGAACGGATTGATGCCCTTGCGTGCCTTGGTGGCCGGCTTCTTCTGGGTCACTGCCTTGAACAGACCGGGAAGGGTGAACTGGCCGGCGCCGCGCTTCTTCAGGTGACCTTCCATGATATCGGTCAGCTCGTCGAAAACGCCGTTAACGTCTTTCTTGGTGAGGCCGGTGGTATCGCTGATCTGAGCGATGATTTGGGATTTGGTCATCGGATCGGCGATCGCCTTAACCCGACGCGTTGCGGTTGCCGTGGCGGCCTTCTTTGCCGCTTTTTTCTTTGCAGCCATAGGATTGCTTACCCCTTTTGTTGATGACTTCCTGGAAGAAAGAAACTGCGTGTCCCTGTCAGGGCACCCCTGTACTGCGGCCTCAGAGGCACGACTGATACAGTGCGCATCCAGTTATATGCCATGGATATGC
>JBFJUC010000262.1:0-3775 GCA_041624875.1 Alcanivorax sp. | reverse complement strand
GTGGTGCGGGTGCTGTCGGTGATGGGCATGATCGCGGTGGGTTTCCACGCCTTCATGCTGTTCACCTCCAACCCGTTCGACCGCTCGCTGCCCTGGTTCCCGATCGACGGCGCCGACCTTAACCCGCTGCTGCAGGATCCCGGCCTGATTATCCACCCGCCCATGCTGTATATGGGCTATGTGGGGTTCTCGGTGGCCTTCGCGTTCGCCGTGGCCGGTCTGCTGGCCGGCAACCTGGACCCGGCCTGGGCGCGCTGGGCGCGCCCCTGGACCACCGTCGCCTGGAGCTTTCTTACCGTCGGCATCGCCTTGGGGTCCTGGTGGGCCTACTACGAACTGGGCTGGGGCGGCTGGTGGTTCTGGGATCCGGTGGAAAATGCCTCCCTGCTGCCCTGGCTGGCCGGCACCGCGCTGATTCATTCCCTGGCGGTGAGCGAGAAACGCAACCTGTTCCGCGCCTGGACCGTGTTGCTGGCCATCGTCACCTTTTCCATGAGCCTGCTGGGCACCTTCCTGGTGCGCTCCGGCGTGCTCACCTCGGTGCACGCTTTCGCCAACGACCCCAGCCGGGGCGCCTTTATTCTCGGTTTTCTGGTGGTGGTGGCCGGCGGCGCGCTCACCCTGTTCGCGCTGCGCGCCGGACGTCTCAAGGGCAAGGGCGGCTTCAAGCCGGTCTCCCGGGAGGCCTTTCTGCTGGGCAACAACCTGTTGCTGCTCACCGCCACCTTCGCGGTGTTGATGGGTACCCTGTACCCGCTGCTGGGCGAGGCGCTGGATATCAAGATCTCGATCCGCGCCGCCTACTTCAACAGCTTCTTCGTGCCGCTCACCCTGCTGCTGATGGCGATTCTGGTGCCCGGCATGCTCAGCAACTGGAAGCGCCAGGACGGTTCGCCGTTGCTGCGCCGCATGTTGATGTTGGCGCCGGCGGCGCTGATCGGTGGTTTCGTGGGCGCGCGGCTGCCGGGCGATACGCCCTGGGTGGGCACACTGGCGATCATCCTGGCGCTGTTCCTGGTGTTCGCCCACATTGACGATCTGGTGCGCCGCTCGCTGGCGTATGACCGTGGCTTCCTGAGCGGGCTTCGTAAACTCGGGCGTGGCTATTACGGCATGGTGCTGGCTCATTGCGGCCTGGCGGTGCTGGTGGCCGGTGTCACCGTGGTCAGCTTTCACGAAGTGGAGCGGGACGTGCGCATGGCGCCCGGCGACGTGGCCGAGGTGGGCGCTTACCGCTTCGAATTCGATACCTTGAGCGAGTACGCCGGCCCTAACTTCGACGCCCGCCGCGGGCACTTCCTGGTCAGTCGGGACGGTGACGTGGTGGCGGAAATGAATCCCGAGAAACGCACCTACCGCGCCAGCGGCCAGGTGATGACCGAGGCGGCCATCGACGCCGGCCTGATGCGCGACCTCTATGTGGCCCTGGGCGAGCCCCTGAGCGGTGACGCCTGGGCGGTGCGCATCTACCACAAGCCGATGATCCGCTGGATCTGGCTGGGCGCGCTGATCATGGCCCTGGGCGGCGCCCTGGCGCTCACCGACGCCCGCTACCGGAAAAAGATGACGCGTAGCAAGGCCGACGCCAACGGCGAGGTGGTCTATGAGTAAAGGCACCAACCCCTGGGTGTTCCTGCCGCTGGTGGCGTTCGTCGCCCTGGCGGTGTTGTTGGCCAGTGGCCTGGGCCGCAACCCGGAAGAGCTGCCCTCGGCGCTGGCCGGCAAGCCGGTGCCGGAGTTTTCCCGGCCGTCGTTGCTGAACGACCGCACCCTCACCGAGGAGCTGCTCACCGGGCGCTGGCAGTTGCTGAACGTCTGGGGCACCTGGTGCCCGACCTGCTACATCGAGCATCCTTATTTGCTGGAGCTGGCACGCAGCGGCATCCCCATTGTCGGGCTCGACTATAAAGACGAGGACGCCAAGGCCCGCGATTATCTGGCCGAGTACGGCAACCCGTTCCGCGAAGTGATCGTCGACGCCGACGGCCAGCTGGGCCTGGACCTGGGCGTCTACGGCGCGCCGGAAACCTTTCTGATCAACCCGCGCGGCGAGATTGTGCTGCGCCATGTGGGCGAACTGAACCAGCGTGTCTGGGACGAAAAATTCGCGCCGGTGCTGCAGCAGGCCGGCGAGGCCCCGGGGGTGGCGCCGTGATCCGTCTCGCCCTGTTGTTGCTCGCTCTGACCGCCGCGCCGTCCTGGGCCGCCATCGATATTTACCAGTTCGACAGCAACGCCCAGCAGGACCGCTTTCACCGCCTCACCGAGGAACTGCGCTGCCCCAAGTGCCAGAACCAGAGCATCGCCGATTCCGACGCGGAGATTTCCCAGGACATGCGCGAGCGGGTGGCGAGGATGATTCGCGAAGGGCACAGCGATGAAGAGATCGTTACCTTCTTCGTCGACCGCTATGGGGATTTCGTCAGCTACCGGCCGCCGTTCAACCCGCGCACCGCGATTCTGTGGGTCGGGCCGCTGACGCTGTTGCTACTGGGTGGCGTGGGTATCGTACTGCTGGTGCGCCGCGCCAGCCGGGAAGCGGAGGAAGACGATCAATGAGTCCGTTCATTGTGCTGATGCTGGTGTTGCTGGCGGCGCTGCTGGTGTGCTTTATATTGTGGCGCCGGGAAAGCCGCGCCGCCGGCGCGCCGGTGTCGATCACCGGCCTGGCGATACCGCTGCTGGTAGTGGCGGTGGCCGGCCTCGGCTACCTGACCCTGGGGCTGGAGCGCGACACTCTGGACTGGCTCGCCGACCAGCGCCGCTACGACCCGGTGGCCGAGCGGGTGATCGCCGGCGAGGCCCCCGGTGAGCAAGACCAGGACATCTCCGCCGCGGCCCTCACCCGGGTGCTGCAGGCACGGCTGTTGCGCGAACCGAGCCTCACCGGCTGGTACACCCTGGGGCTGCTCTACGACCAGTTGGGCGCGCCGGCCCAGGCCCAGGAAGCGGCCCGCCGGGCGCTCGCCATGGAGCCGGACGACCACGCGGCGCGTTTATTGCTGGCGCGCGGACTGTTCGCCCAGGCCGACGGGCGCCTCACCGACGAGGCCCAGGCGGAAATCGCCCGGGTGTTGGCCGACAATCCCAACCACGATGGCGCGCTGATGCTGCAGGCGATGGCCGCCAATGAAGCCCGCCGCTTTGATCTGGCGGCGCAATCCTGGCGCGCGCTGCTGGCCCGCCACGGTGACGGCGAAGCCGGTGATCTGATTCGCCGTGGTCTGGCTCAGGCGGAGCAGCAGCGCCAGCGCGGCGAGCAGTTGCAACAGCTCACCGTCACCGTGCAAGCCGACGAGGTGCCCGAGGGCGGCACCCTGTTCGTGTTCCTGCGCCGGGCCGGGGAGAGCGGCGGCCAGCCGCTGGCCGCGCGCCGGGTGCTGGCGGAGTCGTTCCCGATCCAGGTGACGTTGCGCCCGGGCGACTGGCTGCAGTCTTATCCCGCGGAGCTGGACCAGCTGCGCGTGGCCGCGCGCTACACGCCGGCGCCGGGCTCCAGCGTGGATCAGGCCAACCTCAACGCCGCGCCCACGGCGCTTGATCTGAGCCAGCGCCCGGCGGCCAGTCTCACCATTCGCCGCTAGGCGCGCCGCCAGGGGCGTCCGCGATACCAAGGTCGCCCTTGTACCCGGGAGACCCGCACGGTAAAGTTCCCCCCCTTCGGGCGAGGGGAGCTCCTGACGCCCCTTCCATTCGCGGCAAAACGGAGAATCCTATGCGTGTCATCCTGCTTGGCGCGCCCGGTGCGGGTAAGGGCACTCAGGCGCAGTTCATC
>JBFJUC010000261.1:0-3797 GCA_041624875.1 Alcanivorax sp. | reverse complement strand
CGTATTATTTGCGCCTCATTCGGCGGGTCGTTAGCTCAGTTGGTAGAGCAGTTGGCTTTTAACCAATTGGTCGCTGGTTCGAATCCAGCACGACCCACCACTATTCCGAAAAGGGGCTGCCAAAAGGCAGCCCCTTTTTTTGTTTTGGGAGCGGGCCCGCTCCCACAAGCCTGCCATCAGCTGCCCGCTGCCCTGCCGTGGTGCCGCCGCCTGGCACGCACCAAGCGGTGGCATGCTTGATGCATAAGTCCGGTTATCTCCCCAATCAACCGGCGACCCTATGCTCAGTCTTGAAGAGGCCCGCGACCGTCTGCTTGCCGCTGTTCGCTCCGTGGCGGAAACCGAGACGGTGCCGTTGCGGGACGGGCTGGACCGGATTCTCGCCGAGGACCTGCTCGCCGCCCGCGCCGTGCCGCCGGCGGACAATGCCGCCATGGACGGCTACGCGCTGCGTAGCGCCGACTGGCCGGCGGAGGGCGGCCTGACGCTGGCGGGTACCGCCACGGCGGGGGCGCCTTATAAGGCGGCGCTGCCGGCGCGGCACTGCGTGCGCATTATGACCGGCGCCCTGGTGCCCGCCGGGTGTGACGCGGTGATCATGCAGGAGGAGTGTGACCTGAGCGGGCAGGGCCGCACTGCCAGGGTGCACCTCCAGCGTGCGCCGCGCGCCGGCGAGAACATTCGCCGTGCCGGTGAGGACATCGCCGTGGGCGCCGGGCTGCTGGGTGCCGGGCGGCGGCTGCGGCCGGCGGATCTGGGGTTGCTGGCGTCGCTGGGGCTGAGCGCCGTCGAGGTACTGCGCCGGCCCCGGGTGGCGTTGTTGTCCACCGGTTCGGAATTGCGCGAGCCCGGCGAACCGCTCGCCGAGGGGCAGATTTACGACAGCAACCGCTACTTGCTCACCGCCATGCTGCGCCGGCTGGATCTGGCAATCACCGATCTGGGGATCTGCGCGGATACGCCGGAGCGCTTGCAGGCCATGCTCGAGGGCGCGGCGCGGGACCACGAGGTGGTGATCGCCAGCGGCGGGGTGTCGGTGGGGGCGGCGGACCACACCCGCCGGGTGCTGGACCGCATCGGCCGGGTGGCCGCCTATAAAGTGGCCATGAAACCGGGTAAGCCGTTTACGTTCGGCACCGTGGGCGACGCGCTGTTCCTGGGCCTGCCGGGCAATCCGGTGTCCGCCACCGTGACCTTTCATCAGCTGGCGTTGCCGGCCCTGCGGCATCTGGCGGGAGAGCGTTCGCCGGAATCGCCGCTGCTGGTGTCGGCGCGGGCCGGCGCGCCGCTGCGTAAAAAGCCCGGGCGCGCTGATTTTCAACGCGCCGTGCTGTATACCGACGGCGACGGCGGCCACCGGGTGGAGACCACCGGCTCGCAGGGGTCCGGGGTGTTGTCGTCGGTGACGCGGGCCAACGCTTTTATCCGCCTGGAGGCGGCGCGCGGCGATGTGGCCGTCGGCGAGATCGTGCCCGTTCTGCCTTTTGATCGCTGGCTGACGTAGCCGTGAGTGAGCAGCCGCCACACACCCGCGTGATGCTGGTCGACGATACGCCGGCCCGGGCGGTAATGCTCGAGCAGGCCCTTACCGACTGCGGTTTCCAGGTGGTGTGCCGCATGGCCAGCGCCCAGGGCCTGATGAAGCAGGTGGCGGAGCATCAACCGGACGTGGTGATCGTGGATATTGAATCGCCGGACCGGGACATGCTCGAGCACATGACGGTGCTGAACCAGCATCTCCCCAAGCCGGTGATCATGTTCGCCGAGCAGGGCGACAGTAATACCATCGACCGCGCCATCCGGGCAGGGGTCAGTGCCTATGTGGTGGACGGCCTCAACCCGGACCGGGTGCGCTCGATCGTCGATGTGGCGGTGGCCCGCTTCCGTGAATTCCAGGCGTTGCGCAATGAGCTGCAGCAAACCCGCACCCGGCTCGCCGACCGGCAGGTGATCGATAAAGCCAAGGCGTTGCTGATCCAGCACCGCCAGATGGATGAAGACGAGGCTTACCACGCTATGCGCAAGCTGGCCATGGACCGCAGCCAGAAGCTGGTGGACGTGGCCAACGACATTGTGTCGGTACTCGGCCTGCTGGCGCCGAAATCGCAGAGGACCCGTGATCAATGAAGACCGATCTGACCCTGGGCTATATGCCGCTCACCGACAGCCTGCCACTGCTGGCCGCGCACCGGTTGGGTTTTTTCCGGGACCAGGGCCTGGATGTGACCCTGCAAGAAGAAGTGTCGTGGGCCAATATCCGCGACAAGGTGATTGTCGGCCAATTCGACGGCGCGCAAATGCTGGCGCCCATGGTGATGGCGTCGACGCTGGGGCTGGGTGGGCTGAACAAGCCGCTGATCGCGCCGTATTCGCTTAACCTGGGCGGTAACGGCATGACCCTGTCCGTGGCCCTGTTCCGGGAATTGGAGGGCATGGTGACCGAGCGACCCGGCCCCGCCAGCCTCAAACAACTGATTGAGCGGCGCAAGCTGGAGAAACGACCGCCGCTGGTATTGGCCGTGGTGTATCCGTATTCCAGCCATAACCTTCTGCTGCGCTACTGGCTGGCCAGCGCCGGTATCGACCCGGACCGTGACGTCAGTACCGTGGTCTTGCCGCCGTCGCAGATGGTCGACCACCTGCGGCTCGGGCATATTCACGGCTTTTTTGCCGGTGAACCCTGGAACGCGGTGGCCACGGCGGACGGCATCGGGTGCTGCGTGGCCACCGGCCGGGATATCTGGCAGAACGCACCGAACAAGGTGCTGGGGGTCACCGCGGACTGGGCGCGGACCCACCCGGATACCCTGGACGCACTGCTGCGTGCGCTGCATCAGGCCGGTGTGTGGCTGGACGGCAACCGGGAGCAGGCGGTGTCTTTGTTGGCGGAATACCTGCCGGTGGGCCCCGGGGTGCTGGCGCCGGCTTTGCTGGGCCATACCGGTTACCGACCGGACAGCGGCGACGCGTCGGAGCCGGATTTGCTGGTGTTCCATCGCTATCTGGCCAATTTCCCCTGGGTGTCTCACGGCTACTGGTTTCTGAACCAGATGGCCCGTTGGGGCTGGCTGCCCGGCGACCAGGACCTATCCGCGGTGGCGGCGTCGTGCTATCGCCCGGATCTGTACCGCCGGGCGCTGGCCGACACGCCGCTGCCGGGCCAGGACTGGAAAGGCGAGGGCATTCACGCCGGGCCCTGGCGTTTGCACACCAGTCAGGGGGACATCGGCATGGGCGCGGACACCTTTATCGATGGGGAAGAGTGGCCACTGCGTTCCATGAACGTTCTGCACCAATCCGCGCCATGATTCGTGCCTGATCACCGGATTGGCGCACGACGCGGCGTTGCCGATGCCGGCCGGGGCCCGCCACGGTGGCGTTTGAGCGTCGATACCGACCTGGCATGGAAGTTGAATGCGTAGGTGCTAACAGGTCGGAAACCAATGGCGGTGCCGGCCCCGGACAATAGGCGACTGATCTGAGCGAAGGCGCTCACCACGGAAAGTGGTGGGCGCTTTTTTTTTGCTTCCCAGACACGCCGTTATCGACACAAAGGAGCAGCACCATGAGCAACGCCTATTCGATTCATTCTCGCGGAGGCGCCGGCGCAGCACGGTGGCTTTCCGTGCTGGTGGTGGCCGTGCTGTTGGTTTTCACGGGTGCCGCGAAGGCGGCGGACAAGCCGCTGGTCGGCTGGCCGGAAAAGCCGGAGCTGACGTTCGGCTTTATTAAGCTCACCGATATGGCGCCGTTGGCGATCGCCTACGAAAAAGGCTACTTCGAGGACGAAGGGCTGT
>JBFJUC010000260.1:0-3799 GCA_041624875.1 Alcanivorax sp. | reverse complement strand
GAAAAGTGAAAAGAAAAAGGTCCCGGGAGCTGTGGATAATTGGCCGGACGGGGGTATAGAATGCAACGTCTTATTCACCATAGACGGTAAAGGCGGGGATGTGTCCGAGGAGCTTTGGAATCGCTGTTTGACTCGGCTGGAGGACGAATTGCCGTCCCAGCAATTCAACATGTGGATCCGGCCGTTACAGGTGACGGCTTCCGAGGATGGCGGAGAATTGACGCTTTTCGCGCCCAATCGCTTCGTGGTCGACTGGGTTCGCGACAAATATGTGGAACGTATCAGCGAGGTGCTGGGCGAGCTGAAAAGCGGCCCCTTGCCTCAGTTGCGGTTGGAAGTGGGCAGTTCCCGGGCCGCCCCGGCCCCGCGCCAGCCTGACGCGAACGCCACCCGCGGCCGCCCCGCCGACGGCCGGGCGGCGCCGGTGATTGAACCCCGCGCCAAGGCGGTGTCGCCGGAGCTGGGTGGTGCCGCCAAGCACCGCAGTAACCTGAATTCCGGCTTTACCTTCCTGACTTTCGTGGAAGGCAAATCCAACCGCATGGCCTGTGCGGCGGCTCAGCAGGTGGCGGAGAACCCGGCCAGTCATGGCTATAACCCGCTGTTGCTGTACGGCGGCGTGGGGCTCGGTAAGACCCACCTGATGCACGCGGTGGGCAACGAGCTGATGCGGCGCAATCCCAACGCCAAGGTGGTTTACCTGCACAGTGAGCGGTTTGTGGCGGACATGATCTCGGCGTTGCGGAACAAGACGATCAACGAGTTCAAGCGCTTCTACCGCTCGGTGGACGCCTTGCTGATCGATGATATTCAGTTTTTTGCAGGTAAGGAGCAGTCCCAGGAAGAGTTTTTCCACACCTTTAATGCGTTGTTGGAAAACGGGCAGCAAATCATCCTGACATGCGATAAATTCCCTAAGGAAGTGGACGGTCTTGAGGAACGGCTGAAAAGCCGGTTCGGGTGGGGGCTGTCTCAACCGCTGGAGCCGCCGGAGCTGGAAACGCGGGTGGCGATCCTGAAAAAGAAGGCGGAGGAAGCGCGGGTCGAGCTGCCCAATGATGCGGCCTTTTTTATTGCCCAGCGTATTCGCTCCAATGTGCGCGAGCTGGAAGGCGCGCTGCGCCGCGTGATCGCCCATGTGCGTTTTACCGGCGCGCAGATTGATATCGGCCTGATCAAGGAAGCGCTCAAGGATCTGATTGCCCTGCAGGCCCGTCAGATCAGTATCGACAATATCCAGCGCACGGTGGCGGAGTACTACAAGATCAAGGTGCCGGATCTGCACTCACCGCGGCGAACCCGCTCGGTGGCCAGGCCGCGCCAGGTGGCGATGGCGTTGTCCAAGGAACTGACCAGCCACAGCCTGCCCGAGATCGGCGAGAACTTTGGGGGACGCGACCACACCACGGTATTGCACGCCTGCCGCAAGGTGCTGGAGCTGCGCGAATCCAATCCGGAAATAGAAGAAGATTATCAAAACCTCCTGAGGACCCTGACGTCCTGACGGATCAACTGAAACGGGAAAGCGACATGAAATTCTCCATCAACCGTGAACAACTGCTCAAGCCGCTACAGCAAGTTGCCGCGGTGGTCGAAAAACGCCAAACGCTGCCGGTTTTGTCCAATGTGCTCATGGAAGTGGGGGACGGCCAACTTTCCTTGACCGGCACTGATCTGGAACTGGAACTGGTGGCGCGGCTTCCGCTGGAAGGGGAACAGCAGTCCGGCGAAACCACGGTGCCGGCGCGTAAACTGGTGGACATCGCCAAGAGCCTGCCGGCGGAAGCGGATATCCGTTTCGAGGTGGACGGCGAAAGAATGCTGGTGCGTTCCGGCCGCAGCCGCTTCTCCCTGGCTACCCTGCCCGCTTCCGAGTTTCCTAACCAGGAAGAGGATAACAGCGGATCGGTGTTGGAGATCGCGCCCAACACCCTGCGTCAGTTGATCGACCATACGGCCTTCTCCATGGCCCAGCAGGACGTCCGCTACTACCTCAACGGCATGCTGTTCGAGCTGCGCTCCGGCATGCTGCGGGCGGTCTCCACCGATGGCCACCGCCTGGCGCTGTGTGACGCGGCCCTGGAAGGCCAGAGCGAGGAAGCCGGCGTGATCTTGCCCCGCAAAGGGGTGATGGAGCTGGCCCGGATCCTGTCCGACGCGGCGGAGAACGCGCGTCTGACCTTGGGCCGCAACCACATTCGCATTGTAGCCGGATCCATTACCTTCACCTCCAAACTGGTGGACGGCAAGTTCCCGGAATACGAGCGTGTGATCCCGAAAGACGGTAGCCGTGTGGTGATGGCCGACCGGGAAACGCTGCGTCAGGCCCTGAGCCGCGTGGCGATTCTGTCTAACGAGAAGTACCGCGGCGTGCGGGTGCAGTTGTCTGAAGGCAGCCTGCGCATTGTCGCCAACAACCCGGAGCAGGAAGAAGCGGAAGAAGAAGTCTCCGTGGATTATCAGGGCGGCCCGCTGGAGATTGGTTTTAATGTCAGCTACCTGCTCGACGTTCTCAACACCATGGACGGCACCCAGGCCCGCCTGGAGCTGGGCGACAGCAACAGCAGCGCTCTGATTACCGATCCGGAGCATGAGGCGGCCATTTATGTGGTTATGCCGATGCGCCTCTAGCGCTGATATCTCAAGCTCCGGCGCCCGCGTTCAGCGGGCGCCGACTCTTCCCCGCCTCTTTGCCCTTCCATGTTAGCTGATCTTCGACTCACGGATTTCCGCAACTACCGGCAGGCCGAGTTTTCTCCGGCCCCGGGGCTGAATCTGATTGTTGGCGCCAACGGTAGCGGTAAGACCAGCCTGCTCGAGGCGATCTATTTTATCGGCAGTGGCGGGCGCTCCTTTCGAGGTGGGCGGCTTTCCCGGCTGGTGCGCGACGGCGCGGAAGCCGCGACCCTGTTCGCCCGGGTGGAGAACGGCGATAACCATCATCGCCTTGGTATTCGTCGTGCCCCTGGGGGCATTCAATCACTGAAGCTCAATGGCGCCACACCGGGTGCTTTGAGTGACGTGGCCGCCCTGCTCCCGGTGCTGGCGCTGCACCCTCAGTCAGTGGAGCTGATATTTGGTGCGTCCGCGTTGCGCCGCCGGTTCCTGGATTGGGGAATGTTCCACGTGGAACATTCTTTCCTGTCCGTGTGGAAGGAAGCCAGTTCGGCCCTGAAGCAGCGTAATGCCTTGCTGCGAAGCGGTCGGGTGAGCCCCCGTGAGTTGGGTTATTGGGACCAGAAACTGGCCGCCAGTTCTGATAGTATTGAACGGTTAAGAGATGGGTATCTGCAGCGGCTCAACGCCCGCTGGCTGGAAGCGATGACGCTGCTCGCTCCAGAGATCAAAGGTGGGCTGGTTCTGCAGTCCGGGCGCCGGGAGGGTGAATCTTATCTGGACGCGCTCGCCCGTTCTCGGGAAGAAGATGTGCGCCGGGGGTTTACCCATACGGGCTTCCATCGTGCCGAACTGAAAATCACGGCAGGCGGCAGTCTTGCCCGGGATCGGGTGTCTCGAGGGCAGGCAAAGATCATGGCCTATGGCCTGGTGCTGGCCCAGCTTCCCCTGATCCAGGAGGCCGGGAAGGTCTGCACGCTCTTGGTGGATGATCTGGGGTCAGAACTGGATCAGACGCACCGGGCGACGCTGCTGGGGTTCTTGGCGGCGGGATCACACCAAACATTGATAACGGCGGTGGACAGGGAGCACCTGGACCCCGCTATTGATGAGCATAAGGGCGCTGCGGCCCGAATGTTCCACGTGGAACATGGCCGTGTTCAGCGGATATCGGACGATCCAT
>JBFJUC010000259.1:0-3815 GCA_041624875.1 Alcanivorax sp. | reverse complement strand
TGCTCAAGACCAAGGCCGAGCCCCAGGCGGACGGCTCCTACAAGATTACCGGCACCAAGATTTTCATCTCCGCCGGTGAGCACGACATGGCCGATAACATCGTCCACATCGTGCTGGCCCGCCTGCCGGACGCGCCCAAGGGCACCAAGGGCATTTCCCTGTTCATCGTGCCCAAGTTCCTCACCGACGGTGACGGCGGCGTGGGCGAGCGCAACGGCGTGGCCTGCGGCTCCATTGAGCACAAGATGGGCATCAAGGCATCCGCCACCTGCGTGATGAACTTCGACGGCGCCACCGGTTACCTGATCGGCCCGGAAAACAAAGGTCTGAACTGCATGTTCACCTTTATGAACTTCGCCCGTCTGGGGACCGCCATCCAGGGCGTGGCCCACGCCGAGCTGGGTTTCCAGGGCGGCCTGACCTACGCCAAGGACCGCCTCGCCATGCGCAGCCTGTCCGGCGCCAAAAACGCCGACGGCCCGGCGGACCCGATCATCGTGCACCCTGACGTGCGCCGCATGCTGCTGACCAGCAAGGCGTTCGCCGAAGGCGGCCGTGCGCTGGTGTACTTTTGTGCCCAGCTCGGCGACACCGTGAAGCTGGCCAAGGACGAAGAAGAGCGTAACCAGGCCGAAGCCCTGATGGCGCTGCTGACGCCCATTGCCAAGGCGTTTGTTACCGAGGTCGGCCTGGAAGCGGCCAACCACGGCGTGCAGATCTACGGCGGCCACGGTTTCATCCGCGAGTGGGGCATGGAGCAGAATCTGCGTGACGCGCGCATCTCCACCCTGTACGAAGGCACCACCGGTATCCAGGCGCTGGACCTGCTGGGGCGCAAGGTGTTGATGACCCAGGGCCAGGCCCTGCGCAACTTCACCAAGATCATCCACAAGTTCTGCGAAGCCAATGCCGACAACGAACAGCTCAAAGAGCTGATCGAGCCGCTGGCGGCCAGCAACAAGGAGTGGGGCGACCTGACCCAGGCCATCGGCATGCAGGCAATGCAGAACCCGGACTACGCCGGCGGCGCGTCCGTGGATTACCTGATGTACTCCGGCTACGTGACCCTGGCCTATTTGTGGGCGCTGATGGCCAGCAAGGCCCAGGCGCAGCTCGACGCCGGCGCCGGCGACGAGGACTTCTACAAGGCCAAGATCAGCACCGCGCGTTTCTACTTCAAGCGCATTCTGCCCCGTGTCGCCGGCCACAAAGGCGCCATCGAAGGCGGTATCGACAGCCTGATGGAGCTGGATGCGGAGCACTTCGCGTTCTGATTCCGGCCGTCACTGGTCCGATTGAAAAGCCCGGCCTTCGCGCCGGGCTTTTTTGTTTCATCGCGATAGGTTTCTCCAGCCGGGAACGCTGTGAATACGTCCCTGTACGCTCCCTGTCGAACGTCCTGTTCTCCAGGGTCCCGGAAGGGCAGAACACAGAACCGCTCCAGTGGGAGATTCCGAGGCTCCGGGTTATCGCTGGCGCCGAACCATTCTACGAAGCGGTCGTTTTGTGCGAGCTTGCCTTGCAAGCGAAAGGGCGGCAAAGCCGGCCGGCAAAGGTTGCCCCGCAGGATTCCAGAGACGCTTTGGTGCGGCTGGAACCTGCGAACCGAGTGGTGAAAATGTTCCCGTGATGCCGCTATAGTGGGGGCTGGGGGAACCGGTCGCGGACCGGGAACAATAATATTGTGGGGGGAAAAATGAAAAAACTGCTTCTCGCCGTCCTGGTTCTGGGCGGGCTTTGGTTGGCCGCCGGTTATGTGATTGGCAATAAAGTGGAAGACACGGTGCGGGCCCAGGTGGCGAATCAGGAAATCATTCCCGGGTCCGAGATGGTGCGGCTGGAAGTCGCCGAGTACGACAAGGGGCTGTTCGGCGCCCAGTCGCGCGTCTGCCTGGTGTTCGACCGGCTGCCGCCGGATATGGCCATGTTCGAGGCCTTCTCCGGCAAGCTGTGTGACCGCGCCGAGGTGCATTACGGGCCGCTGTTGTTCGGCCCCGACGGCCCATCTTTCGGGTTGGCCTACGCGCGCAGCGAACTGGACCTGAGCCCGTTGCCGCCGGAAATGAAACAGATGGTCGACGGCCTGTTCGCCGGCCAGCCGCCGGTGATCGGTCACAGCTGGTATACCTTCGACGGCGGCGTGGATCTGCGTGTACTGGTGTCGCCATTCCGATTTGAGAGCCCCGAGCTGAGCGCGTCGCTGGCGGAGCTGCGCATGGACGGTCGTATCGACGACCCCGCCGCCAAGCTCGGCGATTTCTTTATGCGTGCCCGCGATCTGCGCGTGGCCGGCCCGCAGGGCGCCCTGGTGCTGCCCGAGCTGGACGCGGAAATTCGCCTCAAGGCCATGCTCGGCGACGTGCTGCCGCTGATCGACATGACCATGGCGGCCAACGGTCTTAGCGTCAGTGCCGGTGGTCGCGAACAGGTGGCAGGCAACGTGACCCTGCGAACCCGCACCCGGGAAGACGGCGATACCCTGAGCGGCGATAGCGGCCTGTGGTTGGACGCACTGAGCGGTGACCAGGTGCCGGAGCGCGTCGACAGCGCCTGGCTGGGCGTTGACTGGCACGGCTTTGACCGCGCCGCCACCATCCGCGTGCAGCGCCTTTCCCGGGAGCTGGACAACCTGCAACTGGAAATGATGATGCAGGCGATGAGCGGCGACGGTGACTCCGCCGCGATGCAGGAGAAGGCCGAGCGGATGGCCGCCTTGGGCGAAGAGATGATCACCGTGATGACCACCCAGTTGCTGCATCCCGGGCGTACCAGCATGACCTTGAAGATGGTGGTGGACGGCGCCGGTGAGCGACAGCTCACCCTGGACAGCGCCCTCGACTACAACGGTCTGGACGGCCTCAACCCCAGTTTCGCCGAACTGCAAATGTTGCCGCCTTCGGCGCTGGCGCGTTTGGCGGACCTGCGTATCGATTTTGACGCCGCCAGCGCGTTGCTGCCGCCCGGCCTGCGCGCCGGCCTTGTGGATTACCAGAGCAGCGGTTGGCTGCGCCAGGAAGCGGGCCGGCTGCGTACCCGTTTCACGATTGAACAGGGTGAGGTCACGCTCAACGGTGAATCGATGACCGTGCAGCAGCTGATCGATAAAGGCCAGGCGGCCGCCGGTGGCGGCGTGGGGACCGCCATGCCGGAAGATCCGGACAGCGGCGCCTATTGATCCATGGTGGGGCGCCCGGCGCTGGCCCGGTGAGGCCCCGCCGTGCTGTAATCGTCCCATGATCAAGGTATTCCTGTGGCGTGCCCTGGCGCTGGTGTGCGTGGCCCTGGGTTTGATCGGCGTGGTTCTGCCGGGTATGCCCACCGTGGTGTTCATGCTGGTGGCCGCCTGGGCCGGGGCCAGGGGCTGGCCGCGCCTGGAGACGTGGCTGCTGGATCATCCCCGTTATGGGCCGCCGATCCACCACTGGCGCGAGCACGGCGCCATATCCCGGCGCGGCAAATGCGCCGCCTCCACCATGATGCTGATCAGCATCGGTGTAATCGCCTTGTCCCCGGCGCCCAACCCGGTCAAGATCGGCGTCCCGCTGTTTCTGTGCGCCCTGATGTTGTGGATGTGGCGCCGCCCTGAGCCACGGCCAGAGCATGAACGGCGGGTCACAAATAAACATTTACGCCCTGTTCGTCGGGACTAAACTATCGTCCCGCAACGCAAGCCAGTTTCGGGAGATATGCCAATGGCCACCTATAAAGCGCCCCTGGAAGACATGCGCTTCGTCCTTAACGATGTGTTCGAGGCCGATAAGCTCTGGGCTTCCATGTCCGCCACCGCCGAGGTGACCCGCGATCTGTCCGACGCG
>JBFJUC010000258.1:0-3877 GCA_041624875.1 Alcanivorax sp. | reverse complement strand
GGGACCGCTCAAGCCATCCCTGGCCGCTGTTAGTTTGGCCATCCGTGGCCAAACAGCTCCCTCCAGGCACCACCATTGCCCCGCTCACTTTGCAGCGTCACCGCCACGGGTCAAATTGACCGTGTAAAAACACAGACCCGCGTCCCTGCTGGAGAATCAACCGTTCCGGTTAAAAAGCGGCGAACAAAATAAGGACACGATAGATGATCCAGACGCTGACGCGCTTGTTCCCCTTGTGGGCGGTGCTGTTTTCGCTTTTCGCGTTTTTCTTTCCCGGCGGACTGGCGCAGCTGTCCTGGGCGATCGTGCCGTTGCTGATGCTGATTATGTTCGGCATGGGCATGACGTTGACCTGGGCGGATTTCGCGGATGTGGCGCGGCGCCCCGGTGTGATCGGCGCCGGCATGCTGCTGCAGTTTCTGATCATGCCGCTGGTGGCGCTGCTTGTGGGACGACTGCTGGCGCTGCCGCCGGAGTTATTGCTGGGCCTAGTGATCGTCGGCGCCTGTCCGGGCGGCACCGCGTCCAATGTGATCTGCTATCTGGCGCGGGCGGACGTGGCGCTTTCCATCACCATGACGTCGGTGTCCACCCTGCTGGCGGTGGTGGCCACGCCGCTGCTGGTATGGGTTTATCAAGGCCAGAGCATCGACGTGCCGGTGCTGTCCATGCTCGGTTCCCTGGTGCAGATCGTGCTGCTGCCGGTGATCGCCGGCACGCTGCTCAACTCCTTGTTCCATCGCCCCCTGGAGCCGGTGCGGGCGGTGTTTCCGCTGCTGTCGGTGGCTGCCATCGTGCTGGTGATCGGCGTGATCGTGGCGCTCAACCGGGACCGCATCGCGGTGGGCGGCGCGGCGGTGATGCTGGCGGTGGTGCTGCACAACGGCCTGGGGCTGGCGCTGGGTTACGGCGGCGCCAGACTGATGCGTCTGGACCCGCGCTGGGCCCGCACGCTGGCGATCGAAGTGGGGATGCAGAATTCCGGCCTGGGCGTGGCGCTGGCGGTGAAGCATTTCTCCGCCGGCGCCGCGTTGCCGGGGGCGTTGTTCAGCGTCTGGCACAATCTGTCCGGGTCGGTGCTGGCCTGGTACTGGCGGCACCGGCAACCGTAAAAGACGGTAACGCGGCCTGCCAGAGCGTCGCCGGGCTGGCAGACTGACCCTTAATGAAACGCCTTTCCCAAATCCTCGCGCTGTTGCTGCTGATCGCGGCACCGCTGTTCGTGCTCGGCCTGCACCAGCAGTGGTGGCCGGTGCCGCGTCACTGGAACCCCTTTATGCCGCTGCGCGTCACTGACCCGGTGACGCCGGTGACCGGCTGGAAGTTGTCGCGGCTGGAGGATCGCCCGCAGGCCTGTCTGGACGCGTTAGCCACCGCGCCGGAGGACGCCCTCAACCATCTGCCGCTGGAGGACTACACCCCGGTGGAAAGCTGCCCGCTGACCAATGTGGTGCGGGTGCGCCGCACCGGCGTGACCTTCAACAACAGTTTCGTGGCCCGTTGTCCGTTGGCGCTCGGCTGGGTGATGTTCGAGCGTCACGGTCTGCAGCCCGCCGCCCGCGAACGGTTTGGCCAGCCGGTCCAGACGGTGTGGCACTACGGCACCTTTTCCTGTCGCAATATTTATAACCGCGAGGAGGGGCGGCGCAGCGATCATGCCACCGCCTCGGCGTTGGATCTGGCCGCGCTGACCCTGGCCGACGGCACCCGCATCTCGGTGCAGGACGACTGGGAGGGGGAAGGCGACAAAGCGGCGTTTCTGCGCAGCCTGCAAAACCGGGCCTGTGACTACTTCGGTACGGTGCTCGGGCCGGACTACAACCAGGCCCACGCGGACCACTTCCACCTGGGCCTGAGGGGGTTCCGCATTTGCCGCTAGCGACGCGGCTCGCGGGGCAGTGTCAGGTACACGCCGGCAAGCAACAACGGCGCGCCGAGCAGATGGTGCCCGCCGAGCGCGGCGCTGAGCAACAGGAACGCGAACAGCGCGGTGAAGAACGGCGTGGACAAACGCACCACGGTGGCGGCGGTGGGCGTGATGTGCTGACACGCCAGCGGGTAGAGGTAGCCCGGTGCCAGCGTCGACACCGCCGCCAGCCCCAGGAACAGGCCCCACTGGCCGGCATCGGGCACCGCCGCCGCCGGGTTGGCGAACGGCACGCTCACCAGCAGGCCGAGCACGCAGCCGATCAGCACCACGCTCCAGCCCTGGCCCTGCAGGCGGCTGCCGGCTTGGGAGTACAGCGCCATCGCCAGCGCCGCCGCCAGCCCGCAGGCGTCGCCAATCAGCCGGCCTTCGTTGGCGTCCGACGCCGTTCCCGGCTCGCCCAGCAACACCACCGCCAGCCCGGCGAACGCCAGCAGACCGCCCAGCGCGTCGCGGCCGGCCACCGGCTGGCGCCGTAGTACCCTCAGCAGCATCACGAAGAACGGCGATGTGGAGACCAGCAACGATACGCTCACCACGTCACTGAGATAGAACCCCACGGTGGCCAGCACATAGTAAGCGGCGAGCAGCACGCCACCGTACAGCGTCCGCTGATTGGGGCGCTGAAAACCTCGGGTCAGCGTGAGCAGAACCGTGAGCAGCAGGGTGGCGGTGAGAAACCGGAACACCAGGGTGGTGCCGGTGGGCAGATCACGCAGCAACGCCACCCAGATGCCGGTGGCGCCCCATTGGGCGCTGGCGAGCAGGGCGAGGGCGGTGCCTTTTTGTGTGTCGGAAGCCATGCCGCCTTCCCCGGGTCGGCTGTGTCAGACGTTGAACAGGAAGTTCAGTACGTCGCCGTCCTTGACCACATAGTCCTTGCCTTCGGCGCGCATTTTGCCGGCTTCCTTGGCGCCTTGTTCGCCGTTGCCTGTGACGTAATCGTCGTAGGCGATGGTTTGCGCGCGGATAAAGCCTTTCTCGAAGTCAGTGTGGATCACGCCAGCCGCTTGCGGCGCGGTGGCCCCGATCTTGACGGTCCAGGCGCGCACTTCCTTCTTGCCGGCGGTGAAGTAGGTCTGCAGGCCGAGCAGCTCGTAACCGGCGCGGATCACGCGGTTGAGGCCGGGTTCTTCCATGCCCAGGTCGGACAGGAAGTCGGCTTTCTCTTCGTCGTCCAGTTCGGCGATTTCGGATTCGATCTTGGCGCAGATCGGCACCACCGAGGCGTTTTCTTTTTCCGCCTGCTCGCGCACCAGGTCCAGCAACGGATTGTTGTCGAAGCCGTCCTCTTCGACGTTGGCGATGTACATGGTGGGTTTGAGGGTGAGCAGGTTCAGGCTTCGGATCGCCTTGCGCTCGTCATCGCTCAGGTTGGCGGCGCGGGCCGGCTCGCCCTCGTTGAGCAGCGGCAGCAGTTTTTCCAGCACCGGGATCAGCGCCTGGGCGTCCTTGTTCTGGCCCTTGGCGGCTTTCTGGGCGCGCTGCAGCGCCCGGTCCACGGAGTCCAGGTCGGCCAGCGCCAGCTCGGTGTTGATCACGGCAATGTCATCCAGCGGCGAGACTTTGCCGGCCACGTGGATCACATTTTCGTCGTCGAAGCAGCGCACTACATGGGCGATGGCGTCGGTGTCGCGGATGTTCGCCAGGAACTGGTTGCCCAGGCCTTCGCCCTTGGAGGCGCCCGCCACCAGGCCGGCGATGTCGACGA
This sequence comes from Alcanivorax sp., assembly GCA_041624875.1. Taxonomy (GTDB): domain Bacteria; phylum Pseudomonadota; class Gammaproteobacteria; order Pseudomonadales; family Alcanivoracaceae; genus Alloalcanivorax. The sequence goes on along the minus strand of JBFJUC010000258.1, from coordinate 239 downwards.
ACTCCATGGTCGCCGGGATCACTTTCTCCGGGCTGACGATGGCGGACAGTTTGTCCAGCCGCGGGTCCGGCACCGGCACCACGCCGGTGTTCGGCTCGATGGTGCAGAACGGGAAGTTCTCGGCGTCGATGCCGGCCTTGGTCAAGGCGTTGAAAAGAGTGGATTTGCCCACATTGGGCAGGCCCACGATACCGCACTGAATACCCATAACTGCACCTCCGTTTTCGAGGGCGCAATGC
>JBFJUC010000257.1:0-3883 GCA_041624875.1 Alcanivorax sp. | reverse complement strand
GTCACCGGCGAGGCGGGACGCGTCGAGGGCGTGATCCACCTCCACGACCTGTGGAAGACGGAGATGATCTGAGTGTCCGACGCCGCCCTGGCCGAGCGATGCCGCCGGCTCAAGCTGCTCCTGACCGACGTGGACGGCGTGCTCACCGACGGCCGCCTCTATTACGGCCCCGACGGCGAAGCGCTCAAAGTATTCAACACCCTGGACGGCCACGGCCTCAAGAAACTGGCCGCCAGCGGCGTCACCCTGGCGCTGATCACCGGTCGCGATACGCCCATGGTGGCCCGCCGCGCCGCCGAGCTGGGCATCCAACATGTGATCCAGGGCCGCGAGGACAAAGGCGTGGCGCTGGCAGATCTGGCCGCCTCGCTGGGCGTGACCGCCCGCGAAACCGGCTACGCCGGCGACGACGAACCGGACGTGCCCGCCCTGCAGTGGGCGCAAATCGCGTTCGCTCCCGCCAGCGGCCACCAATGCGCCCGCGACGCGGCCGATCACATCACCCGTGCCCGCGGCGGCGAAGGGGCAGTACGCGAGATCTGCGACGCCCTCCTGGAACACCGGGGTGGCGCGTGAAACGCCAAGGCCTGCTAAGCGCCTCCGGCATTCTGCTGCTGGGCCTGATCGTGCTGATGACACTGCACGAATGGGACAACCCCCTGGACGAAGACCGCGAAGCGTTTCTCAACGCCCCCATGATCATCGCCGACCAGATCGTCGCCAAGGCCTACGACCAGGAAGACGGCCAGGTGCAATACCGCTTGGAGGCGGATCATCTGGAGCAGTACGAGCGGGACGCGCTTACCACCTTGAGCGAGCCGGTGTTGCGGGTGGACAACAGCAATGGCCTGTGGACGATCCAGTCCCGTCATGGTGAAGTGCGCGACAACGGCGATCTGATTGTCTTCACGGACCAGGTGGAGGCGCGCAGCGAAAGCAACGGCGTCACTCTGGATACCGAAGAACTGCAATACCACAACGACAGTAACCGCGTGGTCTCCCCCGGCGACCTCTCCATGCGCCACCGTGACGGACGCACCCGCGCCGGCGCCATGGAAAGCGATCTGACCAGCGGCGAAATGACACTCAAACAAGGAGTGGTAAGTGAATTCACAGGCAGCACGGAATAGGTCCGCCGTGGGCAAGGCGCTGCTGGCTCTGGCGCTGACCGCGCTGGCCGCCGGCGCCGGCGCCCAACAGCCCAGCGGCCCGGTGGAGGTGAGCGCCGACCAGGCGACCTTCGAGCAAAGCGCCGGCACCGGTGTTTATCGCGGCAACGCCGAACTGATCCAGGGCAAACGGCGCCTGAACGCGGACGTAATCCGCCTGTTCACCGAAAACAACGAGCTGGTGCGGGTGGAAGCCACCGGCTCGCCGGTGCGCATGGTGGAAGGCAAGGATTTGAACGCCCGCGCCGACAAGCTGGTCTATGACCTGGCACAGCGCAGCCTGGTGCTCACCGGCAACGCCCGCGTCACCCACCAGGGCAATACCTTCGAAGGCGCCAAGGTGGAATACAACCTGGATTCGCGGCGCGTGGACGCCAGCAGCGAAGGCGACAAACGGGTGCGCCTGGTGATCCCGGCCAAGAACGCCGAACAGGCCAGCGAGGACACCCAGCCGGCGGAGCAGGAAAGCGGCGAACCGGCTCAGCCGCCGGCCCAGGAGGCCCCGGCCGCGCAACCCGATAACGCGGAGACCCCCTGAGATGGCACATCTGAGCGCCCACAATCTGGCCAAGAGCTACAAAAGCACCCGCGTCATTGAGGACGTCTCTCTGGAGGTGGAGGCCGGCCAGATCGTCGGTCTTCTGGGCCCCAACGGCGCCGGCAAGACCACCTGCTTCTATATGATCGTGGGCCTGGTGGCCGCCGACGCCGGCCGCATCGAGATCAACGGCAACGACATTACCCACCTGCCGATGCACGGTCGGGCCAAGCGCGGCATCGGCTATCTGCCCCAGGAAGCGAGCATTTTCCGCCGCCTGACGGTGGAGCAGAACATCATGGCGATCCTGGAAACGCGCAAGAGCCTGAGCAAGGCGGAGCGCAAGGAGCAGCTTGAGAAACTGCTTCAGGAATTCCACATCGACCATATTCGCGACAGCATGGGCATGAGCCTGTCCGGCGGCGAGCGGCGACGCGCCGAGATCGCCCGCGGCCTGGCCACCGACCCGGATTTCATCCTGCTCGATGAGCCGTTCGCCGGGGTCGACCCGATTTCCGTGAATGACATCAAGAGCATCATCCGGCATCTCAAGGATCGCGGCATCGGGGTGCTGATCACCGACCACAATGTTCGCGAAACGCTGGATATTTGCGACACCGCCTACATCGTCAGTACTGGTCACATCATCGCCGCCGGCGACGCCGACAGCATTCTCGGCAACCAACAGGTGCGCGACGTTTACCTGGGGGCCGACTTCCGACTTTAGCGGCGGCGGTCGCCGCCGCGCCTTGCGCCGCGCCCAAAACCTTGCATATAGTGGGCACCTTCACGCCGCACCGCCCTACACCCTTTCGCCCGCCAAAACAACTACTGGCATGATTATTGCTTAATTTCGTTTGATGCTGCTATGCTCCGACCCTCGGGATCGAGCAAACAGACAAGCCGCATGAAACCCTCCTTACAGCTTCAAATCGGCCAGCAGCTGACCATGACGCCGCAGTTGCAGCAGGCAATCCGCCTGCTGCAACTGTCGACGCTGGATCTGCGCCTGGAAATCCAGCAGGCGGTGGAAACCAACCCGCTGCTGGAAATGGAGGAAGGCGCCGAGGACTTCAGTGCCGACGACACCGACTTCGACGCCGACGCGGACCTGGACGTGGAGCGCAGCGACGCCCTGGAAGACCTGGTGGACGGCCCGGTGGAAACCGACAGCGACTGGGACGACCTCTACGTGGGCCAGAGCAGCCCCGGCGGCGAGAGCGAGGACGCCGACGCCTGGCAGCAGCGCCATGCCAACCCCGACACCCTGATCAGCCACATGGAGTGGCAGCTCAACCTGACGCCAATGAGCGACCGGGACCGGGTGATCGCCCAGATCATTATCGAAGCCCTGGACGAGCGCGGCTTCGTCACCGTCCCCCTGGACGACCTGGTCACCACCGCCAATAACGAGATTGCCGACCCGGACGATCCGGTGGAAGACGACGAAGTGGTGGCGGTCCTGCACCGGCTGCAACAGTTCGACCCGGTGGGCGTGGCCAGCCGGGACCTGGCCGAATGCCTCGGCGTGCAACTGGCCCAGCTGCCCGAGGACACCCCCCACCTGGCCCACGCCCGCGTGGTACTGGCGCACCAGACACTGCTGGAAAAACACGATTACGCCGGCCTGCGGCGGGCGCTGGGCGCCACCGAGGAGGCGCTGCTCGCGGCCATGGCCCTGCTGCGCGGGCTGGACCCGGCCCCGGGCCAACAGATCGGCGGCGAAAGCGCCGATTACGCGGTCCCTGACGTGGTGGTCAGCGCCCACAAGGGCGGTTGGCGGGTGGCGCTCAACGAGGCGGTGCTGCCGCGCGTCAACCTGCACGCCCAGTACGCCCAGCTGGCCCGCCAGGTGGGCGGCGAGGACGGTCAGTACCTGCGCAACTGCATGCAAGAGGCCAAATGGTTCCTGAAAAGCCTGCAAAGCCGCCACGACACCCTGTTGAAGGTGGCCAGCCGCATCGTCGAGGTGCAGCAGGATTTCTTCAACTACGGTGAAGAAGCGATGAAGCCACTGGTCCTGGCGGACATCGCCGAGGCCGTGGGCATGCACGAGTCCACCATCAGCCGGGTCACCAACCAGAAATTCATGCTCACCCCCAAGGGCGTGTTCGAGCTGAAATATTTCTTCTCAAGTCACGTCGACACGGACGGCGGCGGTGAGTGTTCCTCCACC
>JBFJUC010000256.1:0-3922 GCA_041624875.1 Alcanivorax sp. | reverse complement strand
TAATGCATTGAATGGAAAACGTATTTTATGTCCGAAAACGCCAGCGTGACAGCGAATCTCGGCCCGCAGCATCTGGGCGCCGCCCGCGACACCGTGGCACAGGTGCTGGAAGAGGCGAAACGCCAGGGCGCCAGCGCCGCCGAAGCCCAGCTGAGCCTGGCCCAGGGCTTGTCCGTGGACGTCCGTCTGGGCGAAGTGGAAACGGTGGAGTTTCACCGCGACCGGGGCCTGGCGGTGACGGTGTTCTTCGGCCAGCGCAAGGGCCAGGCGTCCACCTCCGATGACAGCCCGCAGAGCCTGCGCGACGCGGTGGCCGCCGCCTGTGCCATCGCCCGCCACACCGAGGAGGACCGGTACGCCGGCATCGCCGGCCCCGAGCAGCTGGCCGACCGGGTGCCGGACCTGGACCTCTACCACCCCTGGGCGCTGACCACCGAACAGGCCATCGACGATGCCCTGCGCTGTGAAGCGGTGGCCCGCGACGACGAGCGCATCGTCAATTCCGAGGGCGCCTCGGTGTCCACCGGCAGCAGCCTGCGGGTGTTGGGCACCAGCGCCGGCTTCCTGCAGGGCTACGCCGGCACCATCCACTCGCGCAGTTGTTCGGTGGTGGCCGAGGACGCTCAGGGCATGCAGCGTAATTTCTGGTACGACGCCGGTCGCCGCGCGGATCAGCTGGCGTCCGCCGAGCAGGTCGGCGCGCGGGCCCGTGAGCGCACGCTGGCGCGGCTGGGCGCGGACATTCCCGATACCGCTGAGTTGCCGGTGCTGCTGGCGCCGGAGATCGCCGCCGGCCTGCTCGGCCATTTCATCTCCGCGATCAGTGGCGGCAGCCTGTACCGGCGCGCCTCCTTTCTGCGCGACCGGCTTGGCGAGCGGCTGTTCCCGCAGGGCATCGATGTGCGCGAGCAGCCACTGCTGCCGGGCGCCAACGGCTCCGCGCCGTTCGACGGCGACGGCCTGGCGACGCGGGATCAGGCGTTCGTGGAAGACGGTGTGCTGCGCCGCTACGCGCTGGGCCTGTACGCCGCGCGTCGGCTCGACATGGCGCCTACCGGTAACGGCAGCGGCGTGCACAATCTGTCGATTTCGGACACCGGCGAGGATTTCGACGCTTTGGTGCGGCGCATCGACCGGGGCATTCTGGTCACCGAAGTGATGGGGCAGGGCGTCAATCTGGTCACCGGCGACTACTCCCGGGGCGCCTCGGGTTTCTGGATTGAGAACGGTGTCATACGCAAACCGCTGCAGGAGTTTACCATTGCCGGGAATCTGGGGGACATGTTCGCCGGCATTCAGGGCAGCGGCACCGATGTGGACCGCCGCGGCAATATTGCCTGCGGTTCGCTGTTGCTGAGCCCGATGAAGATCGCCGGCGCCTGAGGCCGCCGGAGGCGTCACCCGCCATATTTTTGGTTGTTAACTCGTTTGAAACTTAGGGGAGTATCCATGACGGAAGTGAATCCTTACCAAGGACCGGAAACGAACGTGGCGAGCCCGCAGGGCGATAGCGCCTTTGCGCTGGCGGGCCCGCATAAAGTCACCGTGGGGCAAGCGCTGGGCTGGCTCGGTGAGGGCATGAAAATGCTCAGTGGGAACTGGGGGGTGGTGATCGGCGCGCTGGTGCTGGTGATGGTGATCACCATGGGGCTGCAGTTGATCCCGTTTCTCGGGCCTTTGGCTCAACCCTTCATTACCACCCTGCTGTACGCCGGGCTGGTAAAACTGTTCCACCGCATCGCGACTGACGGTCGCTCCGAGTTCGGTGATCTGTTCGCCGGCTTTTCCGAGCGTACCGGCCCGTTGTTGTTGCTGGCGCTGGTGCAGATCGGTGTCTATCTGGGCGCCATGCTGGTGATCGGCGGCCTGATGATGATTTTCATGGGCGGCTCCCTGTCGTTGCAGTCCATGGACCCGCAAGCGATGAGCAGCGGCATGGGTGTGATGATGGCGATCATGCTGCCGCTGTTCCTGATCGTGTTCACCCTGGTGATGTTCCTGTTCTACTTCGCCGTGCCCCTGATCATGCTGGGCGGCATGGGCCTTGGTGGCGCCATGGGCGTCAGCTTCCGCGCCTGCATGAAAAACCTGCTGCCGCTGATCGTGTACGGCGTGGTGGTGATGCTGATCGTCATGGTGGCGGCCTTGCCGCTCCTGCTGGGCCTGCTGTTCGTGATGCCGATCCTGGCGGGCGCTTACTATGTGTCGTTCCGGCAAGTGCTCACCAGCCCCGCCGACGGTACGGAACATGGACCCGAATAACCCCTACCAGGGGCCACAAGCGGCGCTGCTGGACACGCCGCGCCCTGGAGAGGCGACGGTGGGCACCGCCCGCCGTCGTCCCGTTGGGCACGGTTGGTTGTGGTGGAAACGCGCCTGGTCGCTGGTGGCCACCAATTGGGTGTTGTGGTGCCTGGCGGTGCTGGTGTTCTTCGCGGTGATTCTGGGCATCAGTTTGTTGAGCTTGTTCGTGCCGGTGTTGGGCAGCTTCGTGCCGACCCTTTTTTCGCCGGTGCTGGCGGCGGGGCTGTTCCATCTTGCCTGGCGGCGCTGGGGCGACGACGACTTCGAGTTCGGCGACTTGTTCGCCGGCTTTTCCAACCGCACCGGGGCGCTGTTTTTCGCCGGCCTGATGCAGCTTCTGTTGCAGATTGGTCTCACGGCGCTGATGGCGGCCCTGGTGTGGCTGACGTTCGGCCCGGAAATCGCCGCTTTCTTCAGCTCGGCGTTTGGCAGTGCCCTTGAGCCGGTGCCGGAGATCAGTGCCGGTTTGGACGGCGTTAAGATGGCCCTCACCGCCTTGCTGGTGACGACGCTGTCGCTGCCCTATATGGCGTTGATCTGGTTCCAGGCGCCGCTGGTCTACTTCGGTGAGCGTAACGGCTTCAAGGCGCTCGGGGAGAGTCTGATGGCGGTGCTTAAGAACTGGGCGCCGATGCTCTGGTACAGCGTGGTGGTTCTGGTGGTGATGCTGGCGGTGGGCGGCGCGCTGGCGCTGCTGTTCGTGCTGGCGAGCATCTTGTTGGGCCCCGGTATTTCCGGCGCGCTGGCGATGGTGCTGCTGAGTTTGCTCGCGTTGGTGGCCGGCTTGTTCCTGATGGCGGTGCTGACGGTGTCGGTGTACGCCTCGTTCCGGGACATCTTCGGCGCCGACGACGAGCCGGAAGCGACTCCCGAACTCTGACCCGCCCGCGCTAGACCACCAGGTTGGCGTATAGGAGCGTCGCCAAGCCCAGGAAGGCCATGAAGCCGACGATGTCGGTGACGGTGGTCAGCACCACCGACCCGGCCAGGGCCGGGTCGATGCCCATGCGTTTCATCACCATCGGGATCATGGCGCCGGCGCCGGCGGCCACCACCAGGTTGAGGATCATGGCGCAGCCGATGATCACGCCCAGGCTCGGGTCGTCGAACCAGAGCGCGGCGGTGACGCCGATCACCGACGCCCAGAGCAGGCCGTTGAAGGCGCCCACCGCCAACTCCTTGGTGAGCAGATAGCGGGTGTTGCCCGCCTGCACCTGCCCCAGTGCCATGGCGCGGATCACCAGCGTCAGGGTCTGGCTGCCGGCGATGCCGCCCATGCTGGCGACGATCGGCATCAGCACCGCCAGGGCCACCACTTTCTCCAGGGTGTCCTCGAACAGGCTGATCACCGCGGAGGCGGCCAGGGCGGTGAGCAGGTTGATGCCCAGCCACAGGGCACGGCGGCGCACCGTCTGCCACACCGAGCCGAAGGTGTCCTCGTCCTCGCCCAGGCCGGCCATGCCCATCAGCGAGTGCTCGGCTTCTTCCATGATCACGTCGACCACGTCATCAATGGTGATCCGGCCCACCAGCATGCCGTTCTCGTCCACCACCGGGGCGGTCACCAGGTCCAGCCGTTCGAACAGCTTGGCCACTTCGTGGGCGTCCTGGGTGGCGG
>JBFJUC010000255.1:0-3936 GCA_041624875.1 Alcanivorax sp. | reverse complement strand
CGCGACCTCAGCCTGGCTTACAGCCCCGGCGTGGCGGAGCCCGTGCGTGAAATCGCCCGGGAACCGGAACTGGCCTATCGTTTCACCTCCAAGGGCAACCTGGTGGCGGTGATCAGCGATGGCACCGCGATCCTCGGCCTGGGCAACCTGGGCGCGCTGGCGTCCAAGCCGGTGATGGAAGGCAAGGGTATCCTGTTCAAGCTGTTCGCCGGCATCGACGTGTTCGATATCGAAGTGGACGCCGAGGACCCGCAGGCCTTTATCGATACCGTGGTGCGCATCCACCGCACCTTCGGCGGCATCAATCTGGAAGACATCCGCGCGCCGGAATGCTTCGAAATCGAGCGCGTGCTCAAGGAACTGTGCGACGTGCCGGTGTTCCATGACGACCAGCACGGCACCGCCATCGTAGTGGGCGCCGGCCTGATCAACGCGCTGGAAATCCAGAAGAAGCGCATCCAGGACATTAAAGTGGTTTGCGTGGGCGCCGGCGCCGCCGGCGTCGCTTCGGTGCGCCTGCTGATCGAGATGGGCGCGCGCAAGGAAAACATCCTGGTGCTCGACCGCAAGGGTGTGATCCACAGCCGCCGCGACGACCTCAACCAGTACAAGGCGGCGCTCGCCAACGACACCGACAAGCGCACCCTGGACGACGCGGTGGCCGACGCCGACGTCTTTATCGGTGTGTCGGGCCCGGACATGCTGACGCCGGAAATGGTTAAGAAGATGGCACCCAAGCCGATCATTTTCGCGCTCGCCAACCCGGATCCGGAGATCCTGCCGGAAGTGGCCAAATCGGTGCGTTCCGATGCGATCATCGCCACCGGCCGTTCGGACTATCCGAACCAGGTGAACAATGTGCTGTGCTTCCCGTACATGTTCCGGGGTGCTCTGGATGTGCGCTCCACCTCGATCAACGAGGAAATGAAGCTGGCGGCGGTGCACGCCATCGCCGAGCTGGTGCGCGAGGCGCCGCCCAAGGAAGTGCTGGACGCCTACGGCGGCGAGCCGCTGAACTTCGGGCCGGAATACATTATTCCCAAGCCCAATGACCCGCGTCTGCTCGGCCGGGTGTCCGCGGCGGTGGCCAACGCGGCGGTGGAGTCCGGCGTGGCCCGCAAAGGCTACCCGTCTCACTACCCGCTCAATTCGCTCGACGAGATCTTCCCCGAGCTGTAAAGCGGGCTGCACGCTAAGCGCCAATCGAAAAGGGCCGGCATTCGCCGGCCCTTTTTTATGCTTCCGCGCCGCCTAGAAGATCTGTTCCGGCGAGCGGCCGTCGCCGCTGTGCGGCGCTTCCAGCTCCGGGACATTGTCCTCGCGGAAGTATTCGAAGATCGCGGTTTCGTTTTCGGGTCGGGCCTGCAGGCCGCTGTCCGGGTCAATGCGCACCGACACCACGCCCGGCGGTTGTGGCGGCTGGATCTCCTCAACGCCGTCCAGCGCCGTGCCCATGTAGTCGATCCAGGTGGGCAGGGCGGCGCGGCCGCCGTACTCGCCGTTGCCCAGCGACGCCGGGTTGTCGAAGCCAACCCAGACGGTGGCGACCAGGGCCGGGGAGTAGCCCGAGAACCAGGCGTCCACCTGGTCGTTGGTGGTGCCGGTTTTGCCGGCCAGGTCCGAGCGGCCCAGGCGGCGGGCGTCCCTGCCGGTGCCGCGTTTGACCACGTCCTGGAGGATGGAGTGCATTAACCAGGCGGTATCCTCGTCAATCACCCGCGGTGCCATGGTCGGCGGCGGCTGGATCGGCTTGCCGTCGTCATCGGTTTCCGGCCGCGGTGCCTGGTTGTCCGCGTCGACCACCGCGCACGGGGCTTCGCAGCGCTCCACGCGCGGGGCCTTCCAGAGCACCTTGCCGTCTTTGTCCTCAATGCGTTCGATGAACCAGGGGTCCACCCGGTAGCCGCCGTTGGCGAACACTGAATAGGCGCGGGCGATCTCCAGCGGTGTCACCGAGGCGCTGCCCAGCGCCAGCGACAGGTCGCGCTGGAAACGTTTGGAGGGCAGTCCGAACCGGTCCAGGGTGTTCATCGCCTGGCTGATGCCGATCTGACGGAGGATGCGGATCGACACCAGATTGAGCGAGCGGTACAGCGCTTCGCGCAGGCGGGTCGGGCCGTAGAAGCGGTTGCTGGCGCCGGTCGGCCGCCAGGCGTCCTTCAGGTTGTCGTCGTCGAACACCAGGGGCGCGTCATTAATAATGGTGGCCGGGGTAAAGCCGCTTTCCAGCGCGGCGGTGTAGATGAAGGGTTTGAACACGGAGCCGGCCTGGCGGCGCGCCTGAAGCGCGCGGTTGAACTTCGAGGCGTAGAAGCTGTAGCCGCCTTGCATCGCTTCCACGGCGCCGGTGTCAGGGTTCAGTGAGATCAGGGCGGACTGGGCCTTCGGTAATTGCGCCAGGCGCCAGCTGGTGTCGTCACCACCGCCGTCCGGGCGAACGTAAACCACGTCCCCGGGGGTCAGCACGTCGGAGGCGGTTTGTGGAGCCTCGCCCACGTACCCTTTGTTGAGTGCCGGTCGCGCCCAGCGGATGGCGTCCCAGTCGAGCACCACCTGCTTGCCGTCGCGTAGCAGGGCCGCCGCCTGGCGCTCCCGGACCGCGGTCACCGCGGCGGTGCGCAGCGGACCGTAGTCCGCCTGGTCCTTGAACTGCTCCACCCAGGCGACCAGATCCTCGTCGAGTTCGTCGAGGACGTCCGGGTCTTTCTCCTGGGCCATTTCCGGTTCCGGTTGATCGGTGTTGGGGGCGGCCTCGGTGTCCCGGTCGGCGGGCCAGTCGAGCTCCGGCAGGTCGCCGGCGTCGATGCGCGCCAGCGGTCCGCGCCAGCCGTGGCGTTCGTCGTAGGCGTGCAGGCCCTGGCGCAGGGCGGCGACAGCGGCGTTCTGGCGCTTGCTGTTGAGGGTGGTGACGATGCGCAGGCCCTCGGTATACAGGTCCTGCTCCACCAGGTCGTCCGCCAGTACCCGGGCCACTTCGCCCATGTAGGCGCCTTCCACCTCCGGTCGGGCGGCGTGATAGCGGGCGGTCACCGGCGCGGCCTGGGCGGCTTCCCGTTGTTCGCGGTCGATGGCGCCGGTTTCTTCCATGCGGAACAGAATCCAGTTGCGCCGCTGACGCGCCCGTTCCGCGTTGGTAATCGGGTTGTACGCGGACGGCGCTTTGGGCAGGCCGGCGATCATCGCCCATTGCGGCAGCGACAGGTCCTTGATCGATTTACCGTAATAGACCTGGGCGGCGGCCTCCGCGCCGTAGGCCCGGTGGCCCAGGTAGATCTTGTTGAGATACAGCTCGAGGATTTCCTCCTTCTCGAGGATCCGTTCGATCTGGATCGCCAGTACGATCTCGTTGAACTTGCGCAGGAAGCGCTGCTCCCGGTCGAGGAAGAAATTGCGCGCTACCTGCATGGTGATGGTCGAGCCGCCGGAGCGGATCTCCTGGTAGCGAAGCAGCTCCACGGCGGCGCGCAGCAGGCCCTTGGGGTCGACCCCGGGGTGCTCGAAGAAGCGCTCGTCCTCGGCGGCCAGCACCGCCTGGACGAACTGTTCGGGCACCTCTTCATAGGTGATCGGCTCGCGGCGTTTCTCGCCGTACTCGGCGATCAGTTTGTGATCGCTGGTATAGATGCGCAGCGGAATCTGATATTCCACCTCGCGGATCGCGCCGGCGGCGGGCAGCTGGGGCGCGAGGTATAAATAGCAGGCGGCGAGGACCAGAAGAGCGCCGCCGGCACCGGCCAGGGCGAGAAGAACGAGGGAGCGGATCCAGACGACGGTAGAGCGCATAAAGTGGCAACGGCTGTGGCGATCAGAAGAAAGGGCTAGCAGACCCGTGAAGCAGGTCATTATACGGTGGAAAGGTTGTTGTGATCTAATATCTGTTCTGTTATTACTTACTCCTAAAGTGATTAGGCATAAGAATCACGTAAGTATATATTT
>JBFJUC010000254.1:0-3947 GCA_041624875.1 Alcanivorax sp. | reverse complement strand
CCAGAACGGCTGGCTGGACCAGGACAAGGTGATGATGGAATCGCTGCTGGCGTTCAAACGCGCCGGCGCCGACGGCATCCTGACCTACTTCGCCAAGGCCGCCGCGCTCAAGCTCGCCGGAAAATAAAAAGGGCGGCAAAGCCGCCCTTTCCAATCAATCCTTACCGAGTTTAGAAGTTGTAGCTCGCCTCGCCAAGGATCACGCGGCGCTCGCCGTAGCCGCAGTCGAGACCTTCACCTCGGCACCATGACACATACTCTTTATCGGCCAGATTCTTACCGGTCACGGTAAAGTCCCAGGGACCGGTAGCGTAACCGATCATAGCGTCGTAAAGCGTGTACGACGGCACTTCCGGGCCGCCGCCGGCGCCTACGCTGTCACCCACGTAACGCACCCCGGCGCCAAAGCGAAAACCGTTTTCCATCTCATACTTGCCCCAGGTGGACGCCACTTTCTCTGCCACATAGGGCAGGCGCACCCCGCTTTCATCGTCTTTCGCGTCAAGGTCCGTGTAGTTAGCCAGCACACTGAGGTTGCCGAAGCGCTTCTTCACCGACACTTCCCAGCCATCCACCACGGCCCCCGTCTGATCCACCTCCTGCGGGGTACCGGCGGGAACGACGCGGTTTGTTTCCTCAATATCGAACCAGGCGGCGGTAACCGACAAATCGTGCTCGCGGGACAGGTATTTGATCCCCGCTTCCCGTTGCTCACCGGTGGTGGGATCCAGGGTCTGGCCATTGGACACCCCGAGGTTGGGCTTAAAGGCCTCGGAGTAACTGATGTATGGCGACAGGCCAAAATCGAAGCGATACATGAGGCCGAGACGCCCGGTAGTGGCATGGTCATCCTTGTCCGTATCAACACCGTTAACCCCAAGAGTGGTGCTGGTGGTGTCGTCATAACGCAGGGCACCGGACACCACGACCCGGTCGATTTCCATGTGGTCAATGAAGTAGACACCGTTCTGCTTGAGCTCATTGTCCGGGCGATCCTCAGGATCAAGGACGGCGTAGTTCACGTTGCCATATTCAGGGTCGTAAACGTTGATGGGCGTACCCAGCCCCCTGCCCTGGAAGTAATTGTCCTCGGTCCACAAAGCGTCCTGGCGATCCAGCCCGATTGCCAGGTTGTGGCGGGTTGGCCCCCATACTGGATTCCCTTCGAGTCGCATATCGAAGTTGAGTATCTCGGTGCCTTTATCGGTCATATAGATGGTACGCGCCAGGGTACCGTCCGGCTGCGGATTAAGGGGCGAAATGGCCGCCCAGTGTTCACGGATTTCCACCTCGGTTTCCGTGTAGCGGGCGGTGGCGGCCAGACCCCATTGATCATTAAGGCGGTGGTCCAGAAATAGCGTGGCTTCATCCTTGCTGCGGTCATAACGATCCCAGTCCGGTTCGCCGACGAAGGTCTCACTGCCTATGTCACCCATCTCGCCAGGCTCGATCGTGCCCTTGGACGGCAAGAACTGCGCCGACACCGCGCCGGTATCGGCTTGGCTGTTCAACAGCAGCGTCACGGTGGTGTCGTCCGTCGGCAACCAGGTGAACGAAGGGGCGAAGACGTAGCCGTCGTTATCCACGTAATCCACCTGGGTACCGCTATCCCGTTTGAGCGCCACCAGGCGGTAGAGCAACTTCCCATCCTCGGACAACGGGCCTGTCACGTCGGCGGCAATCTGCTTGTGATCGAAAGAGCCCACCTGGGCCTGAATCTCTCCCTGCTTTTGCGCTTTCGGCAACTTGGAAACCGCATTGACGATACCACCCAGCTCCGCTTGCCCGTACAGCACGGATGACGGACCTTTCAGCACCTCCACGCTTTCCAGCGCATAGACGTTGGGCCGCACCCCGGTGTAACTGCCGTAACTGGCGCGGAGGCCATCCACGTACTGGGAAGGGTCGAGACCACGCACCTTGGCGGAATCACCACGGGTATCGAAACCAAAATTGCCGGCCTGCACACCGGGGCTGTACAGCAAGGCATCCTGGATATTCTTGGCGCCGGTGTCTTCGATCAGCTCGCGATCCACGATCTCGATGGAAAACGGCTGGCGCTCCACGGCCACATCCAGCTTACCGGTGGTGGCCGGCTTGTCGACGGTGATGTAGCCGTCCTCGGCAGGCCCTTGGGCGCCCACTTCCACCGGTGCCAAGGTGCCGGCATTATTCTCCTGCTGAGCGGCGGCCAGGGCCGGCGCGGTCAGCAGCGTGATCAGAGCCGCGACCGCGGCGAAATCGTGATTGCGCATGGTGTTTCCCCAGGAATTGGACTTGGCTCGGCAAGCATTTAACGATAATCGTTCGCATTATACTTATCATTCCCGGTAAGTGAAGCGCTATCCTTGTCATTCTCTTGTCATGCTAATGTCATCCAATAGGTCCTTCCGCTTCCCAGCTCAGGACTCGCAATGAACGCCAACACCGGTATCCAGGGGCCCGACTTGAGCAACCAGGACTTCTATATCAACCGGGAATTGAGCCTGCTGCAGTTCAACCTACGGGTGCTCGAGCAGGCCATGGACGACCATCACCCGCTGATGGAGCGCCTGAATTTCCTGCTGATCTTCTCCTCCAACATGGACGAGTTCTTCGAGATCCGCGTGGCGGGCCTGAAGAACCGTCTGGAAACCGGCACCGGCCGCCCGGGCCCGGACGGTATGCTCGCCGAGGAAGTGCTGGCCGAAGTCGCCCGCCTGACCCACGACGCCGTGCAGCGTCAGTACCACATCCTGCAGAACATTCTGCTGCCGGCGCTGGCCGAGGAAGGCGTGCATTTCCTGCGCCGCGAGGATTGGACGCCGGCGCAGACCGAATGGGTGAAAAAATACTTCCGGGATCAGATTTATCCGGTACTGACGCCCATCGCGCTGGACCCGGCGCATCCGTTCCCGAGGCTGGTGAACAAGAGCCTGAATTTCATCGTGTCACTGGACGGCAAGGACGCGTTCGGCCGCTCCACCGGCCTGGCAATCGTGCCGGCACCGCGTTCGCTGCCGCGTCTGATGCGGTTGCCGGAAGAAATCTGCGAGAACGGCAACGACAACTTCATTTTCCTGTCGTCGATGATCCATGCCCACGTCAGCGATCTGTTCCCTGGCATGAAAGCCACCGGCTGTTACCAGTTTCGGGTAACCCGCAACGCCGACCTGGAAGTGGACGAGGACGTGGAGGACCTGGCCAGCGCGCTGAAGGGCGAGCTGCTGTCGCGCCGCTACGGTGACGAAGTGCGCCTGGAAGTGGCCGACAACTGCCCCCGCGATCTGGTCGAGTACCTGCTCGAGCAGTTCGAGCTCACCGAGCAGGACGCCTACGAGGTCAACGGCCCGGTGAATCTGGCGCGCATGTTCACCAGCGTGAACCGGCCGCGCCTGCACTACCCTCCCTTCAGCCCGCGGCTGCCGGCGGCGGTGAAAAAGCACGAGAGTATTTTCGAGGCCATCGACCAAGGCGATATTCTGTTGCACCACCCGTTCGAAAGCTTCGCGCCGGTGGTCAACCTGCTGGCGGAAGCGGCCCGTGATCCCAAGGTGCTGGCGATCAAGCAAACCCTGTACCGCACCGGCACCAACTCGGAAATTCTGGATCACCTGGAAACCGCCGCGCGCAACGGCAAAGAAGTGACCGCGGTGGTGGAGCTGCGCGCCCGCTTCGACGAAGAATCCAACATCGAAGGCGCGCGCCGCCTGCAGGAAGCCGGCGCCATGGTGGTGTACGGCGTGGTGGGCTACAAAACCCACGCCAAAATGCTGCTGGTGGTACGCCGTGACGGCGAGGGCATCAAACGTTACGCCCACGTGGGTACCGGCAACTACCACACCAAAACCACCAAGATTTACACCGATTACGGCCTGATGACCGCGGAAAAAGGCCTGTGCCAGGACGTGCACAAGATCTTTCAGGAGCTCACCGGCATGGGCAAGGCGGCGCGCCTGAAACAACTG
>JBFJUC010000253.1:0-3949 GCA_041624875.1 Alcanivorax sp. | reverse complement strand
GAAAAAGCCCGCGTTGCCACGGATAATATTGATCTGCATGCGCAGACGCACCACCGCCCGCACCAGCCGGCGGCGCTCACCGTCGCTGGCGGCGTCGTCGTAGGCGCGCCGGCATTGCCCGGCCACGGTGTCGGCGCTGGCCGCCAGGGCCAGCCAGCGGTCCGGGTCGCCGTCCCGCAGAGCACGCTGGGTATCGCCGATCAGCCGGGTCAGCGACAGCCGCACCGGCGCCGGCACGCCGCGCCGGCACAGCGCGTCCATATACAGCAGCCCAAGCCCCAGGGTCACCGCGGCCAGGGCACCCTGCAGCAGCTCGCCGTCGCGGGGGTTGTCCGGGTCCAGTCTGGGCAACGTGCGGCTAATGCGGTCGTAAAGCTGGCTTTCCATTTCATGGCGGGGGCGGCGGCGTCGGATCGGCCAGAGCCCCAGCGTCCGGCACAAATCCCCGCACAGCCGGCGCCGCGCCCGCGCGGCGTCCTCGCTGGGCCAAAGCAACAGGAACGCCAGCACCGCGAAGCCCATGCCCAACCCCAGACCGATCATATTGTTGAACAGCGGCGCGGCGGAAAAGTCCTGCACCGGGCGCAGGTCCAGCAATAACGGGAAGAAAATGGTCAGCGCGGTGCCGGTGGCCACGGTGGCCGGCCGCGCCATCGCCAGCCCGGCCAGCAAATAGAGCGGCGCCAGCCACAGCACGAGGGCCGGGAAGCCGTCGCTGGTTGGTAACAACACCAGCCGGTAGAGCGTGGCCAGTACCGTCGCCAACAGCGCACCCTTTATAAAGCCCTTCACCGCCGCCAAGGGGTCGTCACGGGTGGAAAACAGCGCGCAGATCACGCCCACCTGAATCGCCATGGCCGCGCCCTGGGGCGCCGCGCTCCAGAACCACAACGCCACCGTGGCGGCCAGCGCCAGTGCCGCCCGGGCGGCGTTGCGCCAGGCTTGCCCGTAATCCAGATGCAGGCGCGACGTGCCGGCGCGCCAGCGCACCGGGGTGGCCTGGTCGGTGAGCATGGCGTAGAGCGCCACGCTGGAGCGCAGCCGGTCGCACAATTCAGCGCTGTGCTCGAGCGCCAGTTGCAGCGCGTAAAACCGCTGTTCGTCGTCGCTGAGCCGCTCGCCGCGCAGCGAGCGGGACAGATCACGGGCGCGCTGGTACAGCGCCGACAGAGTCTCCCGCAGAGCCGCCGGGGACGTTTCGGGGTCCAGGTTCGCGATGTCGGCGAGCAGCCGCGTGACCTGATCCTGGTGATGGCGTGCCGCGTAGCGGCTCACATAGGTATTCAACGGCCCCACCGAGGAGATCAACGCCAGCATCTCGTGGCCCAGCCGGCGGCACAGACCCGCGTGCCGGCGCAGGTGGGCGGAATCGAACAGCGCGTGCTCGCGCTGAGCCTCCAACGCCATACCACTGGCAATCAACGCTTGGCGGCGCCGCTGCAGGGCGGGCCCGTCGAGCCGACCGGCGGCACTGTCCGCCACCAGGCGGATCAGCCCCACCAATTGCTCCCGGCTCTGTTGCAGATAGTTCCGACCGGCGGACTGGGGCCACACCAGCACGCTCATCAGGCTCACGCAGAGAATGCCAAGGCCAATCTCCGTGACCCGCGCCACCGCCATGGTGAACGCCTGATCCGGCTGCAACAGTGCCGGCACGCCGACAATCAAAGCACTGTAACCGGCCAGCACAAAAGCGTAGGAGCGGAAGTTGCGCAGCAGGCTGGCGCACAGGGTGCACAGGCCCAGCCACACCGCCAGAGCGAGGAAAAACAGGGTGTGTAACTGGGCCAGCGTCGCCACCAGCACCACCGCCATGGCAGCCCCGGCCAGGGTGCCGAGCAGCCGGTATATACCCTTGGCGAGCACCATGCCGCCCAGCGGCTGAGCGACGATGTAGACGGTCATCAAGGCCCACTTGGGCTCATCCAGCCCCAGGGCCAGAGCGATGTAGAGCGCCAGCATGCCAGCGCTGAAGGTGCGGAGGGTGAATTGCCATTGCCGCCGCCCCGCCTCGCGCAGGAACGCGGGCAGCCTGACGGCGGCGGCGACCATCGTGGTTCAGGCCTCGCGGGGCCAGGACTCGCGCAAGCCGACGGTACGGTTGAACACCAACCGGCCGTCGACGCTGTCCCGGTCGACGCAGAAGTAGCCTTCGCGCTCGAACTGAAAGCGGCTTTCCGGATCGGCGTCCCGCAGTCCGGGTTCGACCACGCAGCCGTCCAGTACGCGCAAGGAGTCGGGGTTGATGTGATCCAGGAAGCTCTCGCCTTCCGCCACTTTGGCCGGGTTGGCGGTCTGGAACAGGCGGTCGTACTGGCGCACCTCGCAGGGCAACCCGTGGGCGACACTGACCCAGTGGATCACGCCGCGCATCTTGCCCTGGCCTTCCGCCGGCTCCGGGTTCTTGCCCAGGGTGTCCGGATCGTAGCTGCAGCGTACTTCCACGATCTCGCCGTCGGCGTCACGGACGATGTCCTCGGCCTGGATCACATAACCGTAGCGCAGCCGCACCCGGTCACCGAGCACCAGCCGCTTGTACTTTTTGTTGGCCTCTTCGCGGAAATCTTCCCGGTCGATGTAGACCTCCCGGGTAATCGGCATGCGGCGTGTGCCCCTGTCTTCGTTTTGCGGGTGCACGGGTGCGTCGAGCCATTCTTCCTGCCCTTCCGGCCAGTTCTCGATCACCAGCTTGAGCGGATTAAGCACGCAAAAAGCGCGTGGCGCATCGTGATTGAGATCGTCGCGCACCGAGGCTTCCAGGATGCTCATGTCGATCACCGAGTCGGCGCGGCTGACCCCCAGGTTTTCGCAGAAATGGCGGATCGCGGCAGGCGTGTAGCCGCGCCGGCGCAGGCCGCTCAGGGTGGGCAGGCGCGGATCGTCCCAACCGTCCACGTGGCCTTCGTCAACCAGCAGCTTAAGGCGACGCTTGCTGGTCACGGTGAAATTAAGGTTGAGGCGGGCGAACTCGTACTGGCGAGGTTCCGCGGGGCGGCCCTCCGAGGGCACGTCCACGTTCTCCACCAGCCAGTCGTAAAGCGGCCGGTGATCCTCGAATTCCAGGGTACAGAGACTGTGGGTAATGCCTTCCAGCGCGTCCGAAAGCGGATGGGTGAAATCGTACATCGGGTAGATCACCCATTTATCACCGGTCTGGTGATGCGCTTTTTTGCGTATCCGGTAGAGCACCGGGTCACGCATGTTCAGGTTCGGGCTCTTCATGTCGATGCGGGCGCGCAGCACCGCGGCGCCCTCGTCGAACTTGTTGTCGCGCATGTCGGCGAACAGCGCCAGATTCTCCTCCACGGAGCGATCCCGGTCGGGGCTTTCACGACCCGGCGTGGTAAAATTGCCGCGCATTTCGGCGATCTGTTCCGGCGACTGGGTGTCCACATAAGCCAACCCCTTGCGGATCAGGGACACCGCCAGATCGTGGAGCTGATCGAAATAGTCGCTGGCGAAACGCACCGGGCCGGACCACTGGAAGCCGAGCCATTCCACGTCCTTCTTAATGGAGTGGATGTACTCGTCCTCTTCCTTCTCCGGGTTGGTGTCATCAAAGCGCAAATGACAGGCGCCGCCGTAGGACTCGGCGACCCCGAAATTCAGGCAAATCGACTTGGCGTGGCCAATATGCAGGTAACCGTTCGGCTCCGGCGGGAACCGCGTCACCACCCGGCCATTGTTTTTTCCTTCCGCCAGGTCACGATCGATGATCTGTCTGATAAAGTTACTGGGCGCTTTTGCTTCACTCATTGAGCCGCCTGCGGCTGAAATACGGGGTGGGCTAGTGTAAAGTGCGCCCCCTTAAAGTCAAAGACTCCCAGGACCCGGAGACCCCATGAAAGTGCTGTTGACCACCACCTATGGAAAGATCGTTCTGCAACTGGATACGGTGCGCGCCCCCGCCACCACCGAGAACTTCGTGCAATACGTCAGGGACGGGCAT
>JBFJUC010000252.1:0-3981 GCA_041624875.1 Alcanivorax sp. | reverse complement strand
TACACCGACAAGCTGATCCACGACTTCGCCGGCCACTGCACCGTGGTGCGGGTGGCCGCCGACGGCCTGGTGGAGCAGGCCGAGCGGCTGCTGGCCGGCGAGCCGGTGGACGACGCCGTCATCGACGCCGGTCTGGCGCCGCTGTGGCGCGCGCCGACGCTGGACACCGTGGTGCTCGGCTGCACCCACTTCCCGCTGCTGCGCGACCGGCTCGACGCCCGCGCCCCGCGCCCGGTGGACTGGGTGGATTCCGGCACCGCCATCGCCCGCCGCGTGGCCCAGGTGGCCGGCGCGCTGCCGGAAAGCCCGCCGGAACATCTCGCCCCGGCCTGGGCCTCCGACCCGCGCCCCCGGGGGCTGATTAACGGCTTCCGCGCCTTCGGCTTCGCGCCGCCGGGCGCTCTATCGGTACCGCTGCCCCAGCCGGTCTGATCGCTTCTCGGCGGCCGGCGCCACCCTGGTGAAACCCGGGCACTGCGTTTGCTTCTTCGTGGCCGCAAGGCCCGGTGCGTTCAACCGAGGATCATCACCGCCTGGCCGGCGTTGATCTGCTGGCCCTCCTGGCGGGCGATGTGCACCACCTTGCCGGTTTCCGGGGCGGCCACCTCGATTTCCATTTTCATGGATTCCAGCACCGCCACCACCTGGCCTTCTTCGACGGTGTCGCCCTCGGCTACGGTGAGCTTCCAGATGTTGCCGGCGGTGGGGGATTCCACCGGGGTGCCTTCGGGCAGGCTGTCCGCTTCGTCCGCGTTCAGGTCCTGCTGGGATTCGAAGTGGATCTGGCCGCTTTCCACCCAGCGTTGCAGTTCTTCGTCGAAGGCTTGGTTGCGGGCGTTGGTGAAGGTGCGGATCGAGTCGTCGTTCTGTTCCAGGAAGCGCTGGTACTCGCCCAGGTTGAAGGTGGTCTCTTCGACCCGGAACGGGTAGCGGCCCTTGGGGAAGTCGCGGCGGATTTGTTGCAGCTCCTCGGCGCTGACTTCGTAGAAGCGGATCTGGTCGAAGAAGCGCAGCAGCCAGGGTTGGGTGAACGCCTCGGTGCGGTGGAAGCGGTTCCACATCTGCATGGTGCGGCCCACGAACTGGTAGCCGCCGGGGCCTTCCATGCCGTATACGCACAGATAGGAGCCGCCGATGCCCACGGAGTTTTCCGCGGTCCAGGTGCGGGCCGGGTTGTACTTGGTGGTCACCAGCCGGTGGCGCGGGTCGTAGGGGGTGGCCACCGGCGCCCCCAGATACACATCGCCCAGGCCCATCACCACATAACTGGCCTCGAACAGAATTTTCTTCACCTCGTCGATGCTGTCCAGGCCGTTGATGCGGCGGATGAACTCAATGTTGCTGGGGCACCAGGGCGCGTCCTTGCGCACCGACTGGGTGTATTTCTCGATCGCCAGGCGGCAGGCTTCGTCGTCCCAGCTGAGCGGCAGGTGGACGATGCGTGAGGGCACTTCCAGGTCGTCCTGCTTGTCCAGGGTCAGCTCGGCCCGTTTCAGGATATCCAGCAGGTCCCGGCGCGGTAGCACGGACGGCTCGAAATGCACCTGCAGGGAGCGGATGCCCGGCGTCAGTTCGAGAATGCCGTCGAGCGCTTGCTGTTCCAGCCACAGCATCAGCGCGTGGGCGCGCAAGCGCAGCCGCAGGTCCAGTTCCAGCGGGCCGTACTCCACCAGCAGGTAGCGGTCGCCGGCGGCGCGGTAGACCACCTCCGGGCCGTCTTCCTGTTCTTCCAGCCGGTCCAGAATCGGCGTGGTCACGGCGGCCGGGGCCGGGTCCAGCGTCGGCGCCTCGAGGGCGGCCAGGCAGGCGTCCTGTTCCGCCGCCAGGCGGTCGGCGTCGTTCAGGCTGAGCGGCACGAAGCGAATGCGGTCGCCGGCCTTGAGCTGGCCCAGCTTCCAGCGGTCCGCGGCGATCACCGTGGCCGGGCACACGAAGCCGCCCAGCGACGGCCCGTCCGGCCCCAGGATCACCGGCATGTCGCCGGTGAAATCCACGGTGCCCACGGCGTAGGCGTTATCGTGAATGTTGGACGGGTGCATGCCCGCTTCGCCGCCGTCGCTGCGCGCCCATTCCGGTTTCGGGCCCACCAGGCGGATGCCGGTGCGGCTGGAGTTGTAGTGCACTTGCCAGTCGGCGCGGAAGAAGGTGGCCATGTCGTCGTCGGTGAAAAAGTCCGGCGCGCCGTGGGGGCCGTAGATTACGCGCAGTTCCCAGTTGTCGCCCAGCGACGGTTTCAGGCTGTCGGGCACCGCCACGGGGGCATGGTTCGCCGCCGGGTCGGCGCCAAAGTGCAGCACGTCGCCGGTGCGGATGGCGCGCCCGCCGTGGCCGCCGAACTGCCCCAGGGTGAAGGTGCTGCGCGAGCCCAGGTAGGGCTGGCACCGCAGGCCGCCGGCGATAGCCAGATAGGCGCGGGCGCCGTCGCCGTGCACCTTGCCCAGCTTGAGGGTCTGGCCGGCGGCGACGGAAACCGCCTGGTAGTTTGGTAGCGGTTCGCCGTCCAGGGTGGCGCCCATGTCCGCGCCGGTCAGCGCGATGCGGGTGCCGTGGTTAAAGCGCAGGGTGGGGCCGTTCAGGGTGAACTCCAGACCGGCGGCGTCCTCGGCGTTGCCGAGAATACGGTTGCCGAGGCGGAAGCTGAGCGCGTCGAAGGGGCCGGACGGCGGTACGCCGATCGGCCAGTAGCCGCGCCGGCCCGGGTAGTCCTGCACCGTGGTCAGGGTGCCGCCGGCGAGCACGTCCAGGGTGGTGGGGTGGTAGTCGAAACCGTTCAGGTAGCGGGTGGTCATTGCGCCGTTCTCGAACACGCTGTCGGCGAGAATCGCCAGCACATAGTCGCGGTTGGTTTCGATGCCTTCCACGCAGGTCTGTTCCAGGGTGCGTTGCAGGGCGGCCAGCGCCGCTTCGCGGTCGTCTTCGAAAACGATCAGCTTGGCCAGCATCGGGTCGTACAGCGGCGAGACCGTCAGGCCCGGTTCGATCCAGTGGTCGATGCGCAGGGCTTGCCCATCGGCCTCGGGGAACTCGGCGGTGGTAAGCAAGCCGGCGTTGGGCTGGAAATCCTTGTTGGGGTCTTCCGCGTACAGGCGCGCCTGCAACGCATGGCCGCGCGGTTTGAGACCCTCGCCCAGGGCCGCCAGCGGCGGCAGCTCGCCGGCGGCCAGCTGCACCATCCAGCGCACCAGGTCGATGCCGAACACCTGCTCGGTGACGCCATGCTCTACCTGCAGGCGGGTGTTCACCTCCAGAAAGTAGAAGCGGTTACTGTCCTGATCGAGGATGAACTCCACCGTGCCGGCGTTGCGGTAATCCACCGCCGCCACCAGACGGCGGGCGGTGTCGTGCAGGGTGGCGCGCACTTCGTCCGGCAAATTGGGGGCCGGCGTTTCTTCCAGCACTTTCTGGTGGCGGCGCTGGGCGGAGCAGTCCCGTTCACCCAATGCCAGCGCGCCGCCGGCGCCGTCGCCGAATACCTGCACTTCGATATGGCGGGCCCGTTCGATGTATTTTTCCAGGAACACACCGTCGTTGGAAAAGTTGTTGGCGCTCAGCCGGCGCACGCTGTCCCAGGCCTTTTCCAGGCCGGCGGCGTCGTGGCAGATCTGCATGCCGATGCCGCCGCCACCGGCGGTGCTCTTGAGCATCACCGGGTAGCCGATCTCCGTGGCGGCTTGCAGCGCCGCCGCCGGATCATCCAGAAGGCCGGTGCCGGGCAGCAGCGGCACGTCGTTGTCTTCCGCCAGGGCGCGGGCGGTGTGTTTCAGGCCGAAGTCGCGCATCTGTTGCGCGGTGGGCCCGATGAAAGCGATGCCGTTGTTTTCGCACCGCTCCACGAATTCCGGGTTTTCACTGAGAAAGCCGTAGCCGGGGTGCACCGCGTCGATGCCGTGCTCGGCCATCAGCGCGAACAGCTTGTCCTGGTTCAGGTAGGTCTGCGCGGCGTTGCCGTCGCCCAGGTACAGCGCCTGGTCCGCCAGGGCC
>JBFJUC010000251.1:0-4064 GCA_041624875.1 Alcanivorax sp. | reverse complement strand
CGAGCCTACATGGATGTACTTGTGGCGTGTCCTGGACGGGCCCACCCGATCCCGGCGCGGGCTTTCTGGAGAGCACTCACCTTCAGAGCTTGATGGCGACGAAGCGGGCGTTGCCGTCGCGGTTGACCAGCGCCGGCACGCTGCCCTCCTCGGGCAGGTCGGCGGCGATCTCGCGGTAGGCGTCGAGGCTGTCCACCGGCTTGCCGTTGAGGCTCACCAACAAGTCGCCGCTGCTCAGCCCGGCGCGGGCGGCGGGGCCGTCCTGGACGCCGGTGATCACCACACCGTGGTCGGCCTTGACCCGCGCCAGCTCGGCGGCGCTGGCGGCTCGCACTTCCAGGCCCAGTTTGTCGGACTCACCCTGGGCCTGGTCCGGCTGGCCGGCCATACCCGCCTGGGGATTGTCCGGCAGTTCACCGACGGTCACTTCCAGGGTCTTTTCTTCGCCGTCGCGCACCACGGTCATTTCCGCCTCGGTGCCGGCCTTGAGCGCGCCCACCCACTTGGGCAGCTGCGCGGAGCGCTGAATCTCGCGGCCGTTGAAGGCGACAATCACGTCACCGGGTTCAAGACCGGCTTCCGCCGCCGGCGAGCCGCTTTGCACCTGGGCCACCAGGGCGCCCATGGGTTTGTCCAAGCCGAAGGATTCGGCCAGATCCCGGTCCACTTCCTGGATCAGCACGCCCAGCCAACCCCGGCTGACTTCGCCGGTTTCCTTGAGTTGGTCCGCCACGTCCATGGCCAGGTCGATGGGAATGGCGAAGCTCAGGCCCATGTAGCCGCCGGAGCGGCTGACGATCTGGGAGTTGATACCGACCACCTGGCCGTTGAGATTGAACAGCGGACCACCGCTGTTGCCCGGGTTGATGGCCACATCGGTCTGAATGAACGGCACATAGTTATCGGTGGGCAGGCTGCGGCCCTTGGCGCTGACGATGCCGGCGGTCACCGAGCTGTCGAAGCCGAACGGCGCGCCGATCGCCAGCACCCATTCGCCCACCTGCAGATCGTCGGACGAGCCGATGTCCACCACCGGCAAGTCGCTGGCGTCCACTTTGATCAGCGCCAGGTCACTTTGCGGGTCGGAGCCGATCAGCTCGGCGTCCAGTTCGCGGCGGTCCTGCAGACGCACCACGATTTCATCCGCTTCGCCGACCACGTGGTAGTTGGTGAGGACATAGCCGTCGCTGGAAATAATAAAGCCGGAGCCCAGGGATTCCACTTCCGAACGGGGCGCCGGGCTGCCGCCGGGCCCACCGGGGCCGCCGCCGAACTCGTCGAAGAAGCGGCGGAACATCTCGGGAAGCTGGTCGAGCTGCGATTGCTGAGCGCGCTCGCGGCGGGTGACGGTGCTGATGTTGACCACCGCCGGGGCTTCTTTCTTCACCAGGGCGGTGAAGTCCGGCAGACCGGTGACCAGTGGCTCGCCGTCGCCGGCGCTTGTGCTTACCGGCGCCGTGTCGCGGCTGTTACTGTCGTTTTGCTTGGCGGTATTGTCGGTGTCCTGGCCACAGGCGGCGAGCACGCCGGCCAGCGCCAGCATCAACAGAGTACGAGACATTATCCCCATGGAAAGGCTCCCTTCTAACCGGTTCTCGGTTCAGGCCGGGGTCAGCGCGCGGGCCGCACCCGGATTGTGGTTTCGGCGTCGACGGCACTGCCCGGACGACTCAGCACGCGGGGCTGGTAACGTCCGGCGCCGGCCACACGGCGACCGTGCAGGCGGGTGATCAGAAAACCGAGAAGCAAACCGCCGACCCCGAACAGGGCGGCGCCATCCACGGCGCGCCCGGCCAGCGTCAGCGACAGCGCGTCGCCCAGCAGGGCGCCGCCGAACAGCAGTGCCAACGGCAGGGCGTACACCCAGAGCGCGCCATGGAGCACTGCTTTTTCCGGGACTCCGATCACCACCGGATCACCGTCGCGAAAATTGAGATCGGTGACCACCCGCAGGCGGGCGCGCTGGCCGGCGGCCTGACGGTTGATCACGCTGTGCCCGCAGCCCTGGCGGGCCTGGCACGACGAGCAGGTGCCGGCGCGCACCGTTTCCACCCAGATCGCGCCGGGCTCACGGGCCACCACACGCCCCTGCTCTTCAATCATGGCTGCAGCGCCTCAATCATGGCCGCGGCGCCTCAATCATCGGCTGCCGGTGGCGCGAATCGCCACCGCTTCCATGATCCGTTCGGCGGTGGGTTGCGGGATTTCACCCACCAGGGTCATCAGGTAGATGCGCTCACCCAGGTTCTGTACCCGACTGATCGCCACGGTGGGGCCGACACGGCTAACGCCCTCTTCCACCTGATCGCTGGCCACGTTCTCCACGAACAGGGTGAAGGTGGCCAGGCCGTCAGTATAGCTTTGCGCGGTGACCGGCTGGCGCATGTCCGCCACCCGCCGCCAGTCGCGGTCGGCGGCTTCAAAGCCGGACGGCAGCCAGCCGGCGTCCACATGGACGCGCTCGGGGCTGGCCGCGGCCACGCTCTCCAGGGAGCGCTCGGCGATCACCTTGGGCAGTTGGAAGTCGGCGCGCTTAAGGCCCGGATCCAGATCCAGGGACACGAACTCGACGCGCTCCACCGCCAGACCGCTGGCGTCCACCATCTCGGACTTCAGCAACAGGCTGCTGTCGCGGTCCACCCACAGCCGGTAGCCGTAGCGGTGGTTATCCAGCGGCGCCACGCGCATGCGGGTGGTGGCGCGGCCGGCCACACGGCCGTCGCCGTCCACCAGCACGTTGTATTGTTCGGGAATGGATGAGGACAGGCGGTCGCGGAACGCCAGCAGGCCGGTGTCGTTGTCATCAATGCGGGTGAGGGTACCGTTGGGGTGCAAGCACACCACTTCGTCGCCCAGTTGCAGCACTTCCACCAAGCGGCCATCGAGATGAGTGAGGCGCTGGTACTGCTTGCCGTCGATCACCGCGTGGCTGAACTCCATGGTGCTCACCTCGCCGCCCAACTGGTAGAGGAAACGGCCCCGGTACTGCAGCTGCTGGGAGGCTTCCGTCATCTCCTCCAGCAGCGCCTGGGCGGGCGTGGGCTCGGCGATCGCGACGGGGGCGGCGAGAGGGGCGGCCAGGGCAAGGCCGAGGGCGAGGGTCCGCATCATTTCGTTAGCGTGCTCCGTTGCGGGCGTCCATGCTCACCAGGCGGGCGTAGGGCATCATGCCCTGGCTGCTGTGGCGAGCGGTGAATTCACTGTGGCGCAGCAGCATGGCGTTAACCCGCGGCTGGGCGGTGTTCACGGTACCGGTGGCGCGCTCGCTCTGGCGGGCGCTCTGCGCCACCAGGGAGGTCTCGCCGAACGGCCGCGTCAAGCGCTGTTCAGCGGCCACCGGGGTGGCGCCGATGGTGGCGCGACCGCCAGTCGCGGCCGGCGCGGCGCCGTCGTTGGCGGCCATAATGGGCGCCACGGCGCCGTTGCCGGCGGGTACGCTCCAGTACTGCCAGCCGATCACGGTGGCGGCGGCCACGGAGGCGGCCACCGCCACCCGGGCGAAGCCGCCCATCACGCCGGAACGCCTGGCGGGCTTCGATTCCGACGCCAGAGCGGCGGACAGCCGCGCGTTGAATGCCGGCGGCACCTCCGCGCTGGCGTGGCCGCGCAGGGTATCGCTGGCCAGCTGCCAGCGACCCAGGGTCGCGATGTCGGCCTGGTCCAGGTCGCGCAGCACGCGCCGGGTTTCCAGTTCACTGGTTTCGCCGTCCAGGAAGGCGGAAAGCGCTTCGTAGTCCCTGTTCATGTCCTCACCCTCTGTCGCCGCGCTGCGACCCGAGCAAGGGACGCACCGCTTCATCGATGGCTTCACGGGCCCGGAAAATGCGGGAACGAACGGTTCCCACCGGGCACTCCATGACCGCCGCGATATCCTCATAGCTAAGACCTTCGAATTCACGCAAGGTGACGGCGGTCTTCAGCTCCTGGGGCAGCTCCTCAATGGCTTTGTGGATAACTGCCTCCAACTCATCGGACAACAGATGCGACTCCGGGGTTCCAATTTCATGGAGCATCTCCGCGCCACTGTACTGTTCCGCCTCGGCGGCATCCAGGTCGGAGCCCGG
>JBFJUC010000250.1:0-4074 GCA_041624875.1 Alcanivorax sp. | reverse complement strand
TTTGGCCAGGGATGGCCAAACGCCGAGCCTACATGGATGTACTCGTGGCGTGTCCTGGACGGGCCCACCCGACCCCGGTGCGGGCGCTCTGGAGAGAAAAGTCTCTGGGATCCTGCGGGGCAACCTTTGCCGGGTGGCTGGCGCCACCCTTTCGCGGGCCAGGCCCGCTCCCACAGGCCGCTTCCACCAAGAGCGGGCCTCGACCTTGCGGAGCAGCCACCCCCGGCGCGGGCCGCTGGGCGCGCTTAGAATTGCATCTCGAAGCGGGCGCCGAGGCCGTGGTCGCGGCGGTCGCCGGCGAGCTGGCCGCTGTAGCTGAGGCCCAGGGTGGCGCGCTCGGAGAACCCCAGTTCCAGGCCGGCCTTAACGACCGCCGCGTCCTCGGCGATGGGGACGCCGCTGACGGTGAAGGCCTGACCGCCGGCGAAGCTCTGGGTGACTTCCGATTCGGTGTCGCCGAAGGCGTGGCGCCAACCCAGGGTGCCGTGCAAACGGGCCGGCACGCCGGCGATGCCCAGGCCGGTGGCGGCGCGCAGCCCCAGGGTGCTGAAGGTGGTGTCGGTGCGGTCACCGTCGTCGTGCAGGGCCGCCGCGCCGCCGTCCTCGTCGCCGCCGTCGCTGCTCAGGCGCACTTGCGCCAGCCCGACGAAGGGCTCCAGTTCCAGGGCGTCGGTATCCAGCCGATACCCTGCCTCGCCGAAGAGCTGCACGGTATCGGCGCGGTTGTCGCCGCGCAGGGTCTGGTCGAAGTCGTCGAACGCCACGCGGCGGTCCGTTTCGATGTCGTGCCAGGTGTAGCCCAGCCCGGCGGTGAGGCGCAGTGCGTCCCAGCGGCCACCGCTGTAAAGCCCCAGATGGTAGTCGTCGCTGCTGCCGGACGCTTCGCGGTCGTCAATATCCACGGAGGTGCGGCCGGCGCCGGCCAGCAGGCCGAGCCGCCAGGTCTGGTTGAGCGGCGCGTCGGCGCCGATCAACAGGCCGCCGCTGGAATGATCCATCGACGCGGCGCCGCTGCCGTCGCGGTCGGTTTCCCCCCAGTTGCCGTAGGCCCGGCTCCAAACCACGGTGCCGACGGGGCGTTCCTGGAAGGCGGCGCGCAGGCGCTCGCCGGCGGTGTCGCGCAGGAAGCGGCTGTCCTCGATCAGGGCGCTGCGCACGGAGGCGTGGATTTCCCCGGCGAGCTGATCGAAGGCGCCGCGGATCAGGGCATTATCGTCAGGCAGGGCGAGCAGCGCGCTGTAAATGTCGTTGCCGGGCCCCAGTGTTTCGGCGCTGCCGGCCACCGCGAGCTGATTGTCGGTGACGGCCCGGTCGGTGAAGCTGGCGTAGCTGTCGCGGGCCAGTTGCAGGTAGACGTTGTTGGCGTCGTAGAACAGATCGGCGACCAGAAAGGCGTAGTCGGAGGTGACGCCGCCGAAGGTGCCGTCGAGGCCGCCGTCGGCGCTGAGAATGGTATAGACCGTGGCGGGCCGGTAGTTGCCGTTGTTGCCGATGTGGGCCACCTCGGCGCCGTTGAGCCGCGCCTGGCCGGTGACCTGGACGCGGTCGCCGCTGGAACCGTCGGGGGCCACTTCCACCTGGTAGGTGGTGTCGCTGTCGAAGGTCAGGTCACCGTCCACGGTGAGCGTGCCGATCGAGTTGCCCGGCGCCAGAGTGCTGCCGGCGCCCAGGCGGGTGGTGCCG
This sequence comes from Alcanivorax sp., assembly GCA_041624875.1. GTDB lineage: Bacteria > Pseudomonadota > Gammaproteobacteria > Pseudomonadales > Alcanivoracaceae > Alloalcanivorax. Next base: position 2,391 of record JBFJUC010000250.1, on the reverse strand, counting down.
ACCGTGCCGGTGCCGCCCAGGCCGGCGCCGTTGTGGACCGTTAGCGGCGACGAGGTGAGGTCGCCGTTCACGATCAGGGTGCCGGTCTCCACGTTGGTGGCGCCTTGGTAGGTGTTGGCGCCCGACAGCACCAGGGTGCCGGCGCCGATTTTGGTGAGGCCGCCGGCGCCCTGCAGGTCGGTTTGAATGCCGACGTCGTGGCCGTTGTTATCCAACCAGGCGCCGCCGGCGTCGATCCGCACCTCCCCGCTGCTGAAGCCACTCAGGAAGTCGCCTTCGTCGGCGGTGGCCCGCAGCACACCGCCGTCCAGCGTGACGGTCCCGGCGCCATCCTGTTTCTGCACAATGTCGGTTTCCAGGGTGCCCCGGGCGCCGGCGGTGCCGCTCAGGCTCAGGGTGCCCGAGCCGGACGCCGCGGCGCCCAGGACCACCGCGCCGGAGGAGGCCAGGGCGCCGTCTTCAATGGCCAGCTCGCCGCTGCCTTCGAAGCCCACCACTATGCCATCGGTGCTGTTCCAGTTTGCCGTGTCGCCGGCCACCCGGACCCGGCCGTCGGCGCCGGCCGCGCTACCGATAGTGCCGCTCTGGCTGCTCACCGTGCCGTTGTTGATGTCCACGGCGCCGCTGCCCTGGGCACCGACGATCAGCGCGCCGGCGTTCTGCCAGCGGGCATTGTCGCCGTCCACCACCACGGTGCCGTCACCGTCCGCAAAACTGCCCACGAAGGTATTGAGGTTGGTGACCGTGCCGCCGGCACCGATGTTCAGGGCGCCGGTGCCGGCGCTGCCCACCACCAGATCGCCGCTGTTTTGCCAGCGCGCCTGGTCGCCGCTTACCGTCACCACGCCATTGGAGCCGGCGAACGAGCCGATATAACCCACCGTGTTGGTGACCGTGCCGCCGGCGCCGACGGTCATCTCCCCCTGGCCGTAGTTGGCGATGGAGAGCGTGCTGGTGTTTTCCCATAGGGCGTTCTGGCCGGCCACGTTGACGGTCCCCAGCACGCCATCGCTGCTGCCGACGATACCGTAAGAGCTGGTCACGGTGCCGCCGGCGCCCACGGTCATGTCGCCGTCGTTGATGTCGCCGACGAACAGCCCGTCGGTCAGGGTCCATTGCGCGCCACTGCCCGTCACGCTGACCCGGGCCGGGTTGGCGGCGGCGAGATCGCCGCCCACATAGGTGATCGAGCTGGTAACAGCGCCGGTCTCGCCGATGGTCAGAGTGCCGTCGACCTGCAAGAAGCCGGTGTCCCAGGGGTTGGGTTGCGTGCTTTGCGCCGTGTTATCGACAACTTCCTCGTCGCCGGCGTCGATAAAGGTCTGGGCCAGCGCCTGATCGGCGCTCAACAGCGCCACCAGCGCCGGACCCGAGACAATAAAACGCTTCAAGCCGGACGTTCGCGGCGCGCCTGCCTGCTCCATGGTCATTCCCCCTCTCTTTTTAGAATCGCGGCAATACATCATGCGAGGCGGGCGACTGGTATCCCTTAAATAGGGGAGGGGGCTTGTAGGAGCGGGCCGGGCTACGGAGTCCAAGCAGCGAGCTTGGCAGTGCCTCCCCGGGGCCGTACCATGAGGCAGTCTTAGAGAGGGACCATGGCCCGATTACACCCCCGCCTTCACGATGCGATCAGTCTGCTTCCGGCTCACCGGCCGGCCCATCTGTTGACCCGCCACTCGGTGCGCGAACTGGCCAAGAACGGCTTCGCCGACTACCGTCTGCCGCTCACCGCCGAGGGCGTGGCAATGGCCCGCGAGTGGGGCGCCCGTCTCGAGCGCCCGGTGCAGGCGTTCTATTCCAGCCCGGTGGGCCGCTGCGTGGACACCGCCACCGCCATGGCGGAAGGGGCGCTGGAGGCCGGTTTGATCGAAGCGCTGCCGGAGGTGATTACCGACCCGACCCTGGTGGAACCGGGGTGCTACGTGGAAGACATTAACCGGGTGGGCCCGACCTTTCTCAAGATGGGGGCACTGCGCTTTCTCAACCAGCACCTGAAAACACCGTTCAAAGGCATGCTGTCGCCGGCGGCGGGCCGCGCCAAGCTGGCCGGCTATCTCTACCAGCGCGAGCCGGAGCCCGGTTCATTGGCGGTCCACGTCACCCATGACACCATTCTCGCCGTGCTGGTGGCGGAACTGGAAGGCCGCGACGCCATCGACGAGGCACACTGGCCGTGGATGATGGAAGGGCTGTGGGTGTGGTTCGAGGACGCCCGCATGCACTGGGTGTGGCGCGGCCACCACGGCCACCGGGATCTGGCGCTGGCTTGAATCGTGCCGTGGCGCCCCCATCTGTGTTGTTCGCTTCTTTTCCGCAGCCGGCGAGGTGATTTTGTCTGCCCTGACCCTTCGTAATCTCACCAAGACCTACGCCAACGGTGTCGAGGCG
>JBFJUC010000249.1:0-4099 GCA_041624875.1 Alcanivorax sp. | reverse complement strand
TTCGATTCGTGTCGGGTGGGCTGGCGGGTGTTGGTGTACCGACGGCGAATGGTCGCTGCGCGTCGCCGTTGGCCAGCCCTGGCCGACGGCTGACTATACCAGTAAAATCACAGTCTGATCAATCAGATAGATGCGGGCGGCATGAGGGCGCCGTGAACGCCGACACCGCTGGCGGAGCCGCGCCCGCTTGGCTAGAATCGCCGCATGTCAGATACCCCCGCCGCCGATCGCGTCACTTTCGTTACCATCGATGAAGGCCGTGACGGCCAACGCCTTGATAATTTCCTGATCACCCACCTTAAGGGTGTGCCCCGTTCGCGCATCTATCGGATCATCCGTTCCGGCGAGGTGCGGGTGAACAAAAAGCGCGCCAAGCAGACCACGCGCCTGGCCGTGGACGACGTGGTGCGCGTTCCGCCGGTGCGCACCAGTGAGTCTCAGGCGCCGCCGGTGGTCAGCGGCGGGCTGGCCGAGCGGCTGGCGCGGGCGCTGCTTTACGAGGACGACCAGATATTCATCTTCAACAAGCCCGCGGGGTTGGCGGTGCATGGCGGCAGCGGGGTCAGCCTGGGGCTGATCGAGGCGCTGCGCGTACTCTACCCGGAAGAACGGAATCTGGAACTGGTGCACCGGCTCGACCGGGACACCAGCGGCTGCATCATGGTGGCCCGCCACCGGGGCTTTTTACGTCGCCTGCAAAAGCTGATGCAGCAGGGTGGGGTGGAGAAGCGCTACTGGCTGCTGTGCCAGGGGTTCAAAGGCAGCGAACGGCGGATGGAAGCGCCCCTGCTGAAGATCACCCAGGGCAACGAGCGGATGGTGCGAGTGTCCCGCGAGGGTAAGGCGTCGGTCACCGACTTCACGCTGGTGGAGCGGTTCGGCGACGCCGCCCTGGTGGAGGCGCACCTGGGAACCGGGCGCACCCATCAGATCCGTGTGCACAGCCAATTCGGCGGGTTCCCGATTCTTGGCGACGATAAGTACGGCAGCCGCAAGGGCGACGCGCGGCTGGAGGCCTTGGGACACCGCCGCCTGTGTCTGCATGCCCGGTCGCTGGTGTTCCGCCACCCCAAGAGCGGTGAAACGATTAAGGTCAACGCGCCCCTGGACGAGGATTTCGAGACCATCCTGGCGGCCCTGCGGGCGGACAAGCGCTGATGGCCTACCAATTGGTGATTTTCGACTGGGACGGCACGGTGATGGACTCCACCGGGCGCATCATTGCTTGTATGCACAAGGCCGGCGCCGATCTCTGCCTGCCGGTGCTGGAGGACGACGCCGTGCGCGAGATCATCGGGTTGGGGCTGCCGGAAGCGTTGCGCACCCTCTATCCAGGCATCGACGACGATGCCCTGGCGCGCATGCGCGAGCGCTACGCGGTGCATTTCGTGGCCGCCGAGGCGAGCCCCAGCCGGCTGTACCCGGGCGCCCGCGAGACGCTGGCGGCGTTGCGTCGTGCCGGGCTGCGCCTGGCGGTGGCCACCGGCAAGAGCCGCAAGGGCCTGGACCGGGTGTGGGCCAGCAGTGGCCTGGCCGACAGCTTCGATGCGTCGCGCTGCGCCGATGAGACCCATTCCAAGCCGCATCCGGCGATGGTCACGGAATTGTTGACCGAACTGCGCGTGGCGCCGGAGCGAGCCCTGGTGGTCGGGGATACGTCCTTTGACCTGCAGATGGCGCGCGACGCCGGTGTCGACCGGGTGGCGGTGAGTTATGGCGCGCATCCGGTAGACCGATTGATGAACTTTCACCCGCTGGCGGTGATCGATGCTTTACCGCAGTTGCTGCCGTTACTCGGCGTGGACTGCGAAACACACTTCGAGGAGACGGTGTAGATGGAGTCCGACAACAACAATCCGGCGAACAGCGGTCCCACCAGCAAAGAGTGGAAACTGCTGGAGAAACTGCTCGGCCAGGCCCAGGCGGAGCAGCGCAAAAGCCGGCGCTGGGGTATTTTCTTCAAGAGTCTGACCTTTGTTTACCTGTTCGCGCTGTTGTTCATGATGACCGGCAGCCGCTCCGGGGACGCCATCGCGGTGGCCGAGCCCCATGTGGCGGTGGTCGACCTGAACGGCGTGATCATGGCGGATTCCGAAGCCAGCGCCGACCTGCTCAGCCGGGGCCTGCGCGACGCTTTCGAGGCAGAGAACGCCGAGGCGGTGCTGCTGCGCATCAACAGCCCGGGCGGCTCGCCGGTGCAGGCCAACTTTGTCTTCAATGAGATTCAGCGTCTGCGCAGTGAGTACCCGGATAAGAAACTGTACGCGGCGATCACCGATATGGGCGCATCCGGTGCTTATTATATCGCCGCCGCCGCCGATCAGATCTACGCCGATCCGGCCAGCATCGTTGGCTCCATCGGCGTGATCATGGCCAGCTTCGGTCTGCAGGAGGCCGCCGACAAGCTGGGCGTGGAGCGTCGCGTCTACACCGCCGGGGAAAATAAGGCGCTGCTTGATCCGTTTTCTCCGGTGCGCGAGTCGGACCGCGAGCACGTTCAGACCATGCTCGATGAGATCCACCAGCAGTTTATCGGCGCGGTGAAAGAAGGTCGCGGCGACCGGCTTAAGGTGGAAGGGCATCCGGAACTGTTTTCCGGTCTGTTCTGGACCGGCGAACGGGCGCTGGCGCTAGGGTTGGTGGACGGTCTGAAGAGCCCGGGGCAGGTGGCCCGCGACGTGGCCGGCATTGACGAGATGGTGGATTACACTGTTACCCGCTCGCCGGTGGACCGCTTCCTGAAGCGCTTCGGCACCTCCATCGGCAACGGCATCGGCCAGACCCTGGGCCTGGAAGGCGGCGCGCCCACCCTGCGCTAACCGCTCCCACAAGTTGCCACCATTGATGGCTTGCGGCTCTAGCCGGGCAGGGCGACGCCCTCGGCGGCCAGGAAGTCGGTGAGCATAATCAGCGGCAGGCCGACCAGGGCGTTGGGGTCGCGGCCCTCCAGCGCCTTGAACAGCACAATGCCCAAACCCTCGGATTTAAAGCTGCCGGCGCAGTTGAGGGGCTGTTCGACTTCAATGTAACGCTCAATCTGGTGGTCGCGCAGTTGGCGGAAATGCACGGTGAAGCGCTCGCAGCCGCTCTGGTGGCGTCCGGTGGCGCTGTTCAGCAGGCACAGCCCGGTCAGAAACTGCACGGTGCGATTGCTGGCGCGGCGAAGCTGGGCCACGGCGGTATCGTGATCGCCGGGCTTGCCGAGCACCTCGCCGTCGATCACCGCCACTTGGTCGGAGCCGATGATCAGGGCATTCGGGTGCGCCTCGGCGAGGGCGGCGGCCTTGCCGCGCGCCAGGCGCAGCACCAGTTCCGTGGGCGTCTCGCCGGGCCGCGCGCTTTCGTCGATGTCCGGGCTGTGGTGCTGGAAGGACAGGCGCAGCTTGGCCAGCAGCTCGCGGCGGAACGGTGACGAGGAGGCCAGAATCAAAGGCTGTGGCTGGTCGGTCATGGCGGTCTCCGGGTCGGCGGCTGGTCGGTGCGGGGCGGGAGTGTACCGAGGCCCCTGATCGGGTGCACGAAAAAACCAGCTTTCTCAGTCAGTTAAGTCGGGCATCGCGACCGCATTTTCGCTTTGACAGGACGCGGGCCCGCGCCTAGAATTGCGCGCTTATGTTTTCAGGGCAACTGCCACCGTATCTGGAACCGAGGAAGTTCGCGGACCAGGGACGCGTCGTCGAAGGCGAAGCCCGGGTCGGGGACCTACCCAGACTGCGGGAATATCGCGAGAGTCTGGACCAGCCGGTCCGGGTGAGCCTGGCCTTTGGCCGGGACGAAGACGGCCGCCGGCGCGTTCAGGGCCGGGTGGAGACTTCCCTGGTTCTGGTTTGCCAGCGTTGTCTGGAGCCGGTGCAACAGGAAGTCGCCGCCGACGTCGATCTGATGTTGGTGTGGAGCGAAGAGCAGGCCAAGGCATTGCCCGCCGACCTGGATCCATTGCTGGTTACCGAGGAGCGCGTGACGCTGGCGGAACTGGTGGAAGAAGAGCTGCTGCTGGCGATGCCGCTGGTGGCGCTTCACGATCAGTGCCCCGATCCGCCGCCCCAGAGCGCTGGGGATCCGGGCGACCAGGATGACAATCAGTCCGATCCGGATAATC
>JBFJUC010000248.1:0-4100 GCA_041624875.1 Alcanivorax sp. | reverse complement strand
GGTGTTCGGTCTCAAGCACATTATCCCCGGTTGGCAGGAAGCCCTGCCGATGATGAAGGTCGGCGATAAGTGGAAGCTGTTCCTGCCGCCCGAGCTGGGCTCCGGCGAACAGGGCGCCGGCGGCGACATCGGCCCCAACGAAGTGCTGATCTTCGAAGTCGAGCTGCTGGACGTCAAAGACCAGGGCGCGAAGAAGAAGCAGGCTGAAGAAGCCGAGGAAGGCGCCGACGCGGCTGAATAATCCGCGCTAGCCCGATCCGAAAAAAGCCACGCTCCCGACGAAGGAGCGTGGCTTTTTTTGTGGGAGCGAGCCTGCTCGCGAAAGGCCGGCTCTGCCGGTCGGCGGGATTCCAGAGACCTCTCTAACGGCGCCACCAACGGCGTCCCTGGTATCTTGCCGGGAGCTTTGCTCCCTTTCGCGGGCGGGGCCCGCTCCCACAAGGCCCGGCCCACCGGCGGGGTCAAAAGTTGAGGACGCGGGCGCGCTCGGCGGTGTCGCGGCTGTGCACGCTGAGTATTAACTGATCCTCAAGAGCGAAGCGTTCCTCGAGGCTCTCGGTGAGCCGGGTCAGCCGCTGCGGTAATTGCTCCAACTGGCTCAGGCAGTGGTCGTCGGTATCGAAATCCTCGTTGAAGGCGAGCGCCTCCTCCGTGGAGGGGTCAAGCTGATGCAGGATGCGCGACGCCAGATTGACGGTGCCGCCGCGGTGCGCGGTGCCCAGGCGCGCTTCGCGGACCAGCTCCTGGTAAATCTCGAAATGGCCGGCGCTGATGTAGTCCATCAGCAGCTGGCAGAAGTCGCGCACCTGATTCTGAATCGAGCCGGGTTGTTGGAAGCCCTCCAGGCCCTGGATCGAACAGAGCAGGACGAGCAGGCGGCGCCGTTGCTCCAGCCAGGCGTGCAGCAGGGCTTCGATGCGCCGCCAGCGCTCCAGGGCGGCGGAAGGGTGCAGGGCCGGCGAGTGGGGCGTGGCCATAAGGTCGCTCCTTGCGGTTATCACGCGGTTATCACGCGGTTATCACGCGGTTATCGTGGGACGGGTATTGAGGCTAGCGCCGCGGTTCGCGGCGAGGCAATGGTGATCTGCCGGCACCGGCGGCGGTGGCCGGCGCGGGTGGGGAAAACGGCTTTTCCATCAGGGGGTTACCGTCAAAGACCGTTTCGTCATTAGCGGTGAGGCTTTAGGAGAGCGGTCGAATAACGCCGGCGGCGGCGCGCCTTAACCGGGGAACAGCCAGGGGCTGATCAAAGGCCATAGCCAGGGCAGCGCCAGCGCGGTGACCAGGCCGGTCAGGCCCAGGGCCAGGCCGGCAAAGGCGCCGGCCTTCTCGCTGAATTCGAACGCCCGGGCGGTGCCGATGGCGTGGGCCACCAGACCCAGCGCGAAGCCGCGAATGCGGTCATCCTTGACTCTCAGCACGCGGAACACCAGGCCACCCACCAGAGCGCCGACGATCCCGGTGATAGCCACCGCGCCGGCGGCGAGCGACACATAACCGCCGGTACTCTTCACCACTTCCACCGCGATTGGCGTGGTGATCGACTTCGGCGCCAGGGAGCCGACCACCGCCTCCGGTGCGCCCAGCAGCCAGGCCAGATAAATCGAAATGCCGGCGGCCAGCGCCGCGCCGATGAACGTGGTGATCAGGATCGGGCGCCACACGCTGCGTACCGTGTGCAGCTGGCGATAGAGCGGCCAGGCCAGTGCCACGGTGGCCGGGCCGAGCAGGAATGACAGCACCTGGGTCTGGTCCCGGTACTCGGTGTAGGACACGCCCACCAGGGGCAGCACCACGATCACCGGAATCGAAGCGACAATAAAAGGATGGAACAACGGCAGGCTGTGCACCTTGCCGTACAGCCAGGTGGCCAGGCGGTAGCTGGCCAGGGTGAGCAGCAGCCCGAACAGGGGCGAATGGACCAGGTCAGCCATCGGCACGACCTCCTTGCCCGCCGGCCTTGCCGCGGTCACGCAGCAGCAGCTTGAGCAGCAGCGTGACCAGCACCAGCGCCACAATGGTGCCGAAGATCACCGCCACGGTGAGCGCCAGGGCGTAGTCGCTGTAGCGCTCCCACTGCAGCACGATGCCCACGCCGAGCGGGAAAATCAGCAGGCTGATATGGCGGATCAACGCTCCGGAGGCGTCCGCCACCCGGTCGCTATAGGGCACGCTGAACATCAGCGCGAGTAACAGCAGGACCATGCCCACCACCGGGGCGGGCAGCGGCAAGCCGGTGAAATGAATCACCAGTTCGCCGAGAAATTGAAACAGAAGCAGAATCAGCAGGCCGTCGACCATCGGGCGGATCTCCCAAACGCAAAGACCCGTGCCGAAGGTGCGGAGAAGGCGGCTCGCTCAGCCCCGGCGCGGGCGCAGCAATTGTATCAGAGCCACCACCAGCACGCCGCCGAACACCACCATCGACCAGCCCGGAATGGTGAGGCCGAGAAAGCGCCAGCTGATTTCCGCGCACTCGCCGGAGCCGGACAATACCTGGGCGAGGACGTCGGTGAGCGGGAAGGCGTCCAGCATGTAGTCCAGGTTGGGGCCGCAGGCGGGCACCTGGTCGGCGGGCAGGCTTTGCAGCCACAGGTGGCGCAGGGCGATGCCGGCGCCGGCCAGGGTGGCGATGGCGGTCAGCAGCGCGTAAATACGCACGCCGACGCCGCGTGGGCCGTGCAGGGTGGCCACCAGCAACACCGCCGCCACCGCCATCAGGGCGATGCGCTGAAAGATACACAGCGGGCAGGGTTCCAGGCCTTCGACATGCTGCATGTAAAGCGCGCCGGCAAGCGCCGCCAGGCAGCCGAGCAGGGTAAGTCCGTTAAGCGCACGGGGGCTGGGAAGAAGGGACGACATGGTCATTTTTCCTTGTTTGAATCCGGCAAGCGTCAACGCACCCTAAGCAAAACCCCGCCGCCGGACAAGCGGCCCGGCGGCGGGGTTCTGGGGGCTCTATTACCTTCAGACGCTGCGCGAGGCGGCGGGTTCCCGGTGCTGATGCCAGGCGGCGGCGCCGGCGTCCCAGCCTTGCACCCACCATTCCTCCAGCGCTTCGTCCTGGTAAGGACACTGGTCCACGCGACCGCCGGCCATGCCCCACATGCAGCCGCGGTTGTAGGCTTTTTCGAACGGGTCGGATGACGGATCAAACATAGCTATCCCTCCTTCAACGGGGGCAGACTAGCACCGCCGCAGAGAGCCACTAGCACCATTGGTGTACCGAAAAGTGACCACTCGTCAGAATATAGACTTAGTTGTGATCCAGTTCCCGGGGCTCAGCCCCGAAAATAAGCCTCCAGATACGCTTCGAACGGCATCTCGGCCTCCGCTTCCACCGCGCGTTGCTCCGTCTGGCTCTCTTCGGCCAGGCGCCGCCACTGTGTTTCCAGATCGCTGTCCAGCGGCCGCGAGCGGAAGTGATCCCGGTGCGCCAGCGCCTGGTTCATGGCGAAGTCGAAAAAGCTCTGCTGGCGGCTTTCCAGTTTATCGAGGATGCGTCCGGACGGGGTGGCGTCGGGCTCCAGAAGCTTCTCACGCTGCAACTCCAGGGCGTCCCGATAGAGCCGGCCGTGTTGCCCGTCGTGACCGTGGCAGCGGTCGAACAGCTCGGCGATGGGCAACATCTGGTCGAGCTTCTCCAGGCCCCAATTGCGCAGCGAGACCGGCTTGCCCCAGTTGTTCAGCTGCACGTCGGTGTTGCGGCCGTCGTAGACCACCCGGCGCAGGTTTTCCTTGCTGGCGTCCAGGTCGCAATGCTCCAGGCGCGGCGATTCGCGCAGCAGGCAGTAGGTGGCGAACAGATCCAGGAAACGGATCTCCTGCTGATTGATGCCCACCGGCTCGAACGGGTTGAGGTCCAGAGCGCGAATCTCGATGTATTCCACGCCGCGCCGCTGGAGCGCCAGGGTCGGGCGCTCGCCTCTGTTGATGGTGCGTTTCGGGCGGATCGACGAGTAGTACTCGTTCTCGATCTGCAGGATGTTGTCGTTGAGCTGCTGGTAGTGGCCTTGCGCGTCGCGCATGCCCAGCTTCTGGTACACCGGGTCCGGCGTCTTCATGGCGCGGGTCAGCGTGCGGACATAGTCATCCAGGTT
>JBFJUC010000247.1:0-4138 GCA_041624875.1 Alcanivorax sp. | reverse complement strand
GGTGCCAGTGTCCAGGACTGTGTGAGGCAGGGAGCCGAACACAAGCCTCCAGGGACGGATTCACGGCGGGTCCTGGACACTGGCACCGAGACCGAACCGGCTACGGAGTCACGGCGTTGGCTTTCCCGCTGGACCGTGATGAACCTTTTCGGGCGCCGCGGCTTATCGGGTGTGGCGATTGAGGGTGTATTGGAGGTTGAGCAGGGCAGGGAGGTGCGGCCCGATCAGGCCCTTGCCGGTGGTCAGCAAGGCGCCGGCCAGATCCCGGTCCGGGTCCGCCCAGCAATAGATGCTGATAAACCCGAGATGCCCGAAGGCGCGCGGCGCCGCCGGCCCGAACAGGCCGATGCCGCGATTGCCGAGCATAAAACCGGGCGAGAACGTCAACGGCAGCATCAGAGTGCGATCCACCCGGGGCCGCCGGGAAGCCGGCGCCAGTGCTGCCGCCACCGTCTCCGGTCGGAAAATCTGTTGGTCGCCCCAGCGGCCGCCATTGAGCAGCATCTGGAAGAAGCGGCTGGCTTCCTCGGCGGTGGCGTACAGGTTGCCGGCGGGCACCACCGCTTGTTGGAAGCGGTCGTCGTTGGTGACCTCCACGACTTCATCGAAGGTGCCGCCCACCGCGTAGTTCAAAAACAGGTCCACCAGTTTCATCGGTACACCGGTCGCCACGTCGCGGGCGCGCTCCGGGCCGGTGGCCCCGAAGGTGAAATAGCGCATGCCCATGGGTTTGCGCACCACCCGGTCCAGGGTCTCGTTGAGGCCCTCGCCGGTGACGTTCTCCACCACCGCGCCCAGGATGAAACCGGCGGTGATGGCGTGGTAGGACTGATTCCCCAGGGTGCTGGGGCGGGCTTCGCAGAGCAGTTTCACGATCTCGTCCGGCCGGTACAGGATGTCCGGCTCCACCGCCTGCTCCGGGCGCGGTATCCCGGCCCGGTGGGTGAGCATATGGCGCAGGGTGGTGTTCTGCTTGCCGTGGCAACCGTACGCCGGCAGGTAGCGGCTGACCGGGTCATCGAGATGCAGCTGACCCTGTTCCGCCAGGTGATGCACCAACATGGCGGTGATGGACTTGGACGCGGAGAACAGGCACACCGGGGTCTCCGTGGTGAGCAGGCGCTCGCTCACCGGGTCCGCGTAGCCAATCGCCCGGTCCAGGAAGACGCTGCCGCGGCGGCGCAGGCTGAGCGCGATACCCGGGCTCATGCCGCCCCGGTAGAGCCGCCGCGTGGCCCGCCAGATCGCCTCGACCCGGTCGTCGTCCAGCCCCGCCTCGGCGGCGGGGGCCTCGCCGCCCCGGGCGATGATCGGCGTCAGGTCGCGGGGAATCGGGGTGCGTTGCGGGGAAAGAAGGCGGCTGAGGCGCGGGCGTAGGGCCATGGGGAATCCGGTATCCGTGGTTGATCAGGCCATTGTCCATGGCCGCCAATCGTGGACAATGGCTGAAACAACCATTCCGGCGGCGGGCGTGCCAGTGGCCGGAGCAGCGTATAACAAAGACGTAGTGGCGAGAGGTGAGCACCATGAACGAGATTAAGCAATCCGGTTTTGAGAGCTTTCAGGAGTTCTACCCCTACTATCTGCAGGAGCACACCGACCCGACCTGTCGGCGGCTGCACTTCTTCGGCACCCTGGGGCTGTTCGCGGTGCTCGCCGGCGTGCTGATCACCGGCAACCTGTGGGGGCTGTTGTTACTGCCGGTGGTGGGCTACGGCTTCGCCTGGGTGGGCCATTTCTTCTTTGAGCACAACCGGCCGGCCACCTTCAAGCACCCCTGGTACAGCCTGGCCGGTGACTTCGTGATGTTTAAGGACATCCTTACCGGGCGTATTCGCTGGTGACCCTGGCACAGCGGTTCGTCCCCGGTGAGGCGCCGGCCCGGCGCAACGACAAGCCGGACCTGGACAGCCCGGCGCGCATCGAGGAGATGGTGGATTCGTTCTACCAGCGGGTGCTGGACGACCCGCTGCTGGCGCCGGTGTTTCTGGAGGTGGCGCGCATTGATCTCGACGCGCATCTGCCGCTGATCGCCGCCTACTGGAAAAAAATGCTGCTCGGCGACACCACCTACGACCGGCACATGATCGCCAAGCACCGGGCGGTGCACGACAAGCAGCCGCTCACCGGTGCCCACCACGAGCGCTGGCTGGCGTTGTTCACCGCCAACCTGCAGGACCACTTCAGTGGCCCCAACACCGACCGGGCCCGCCTGCTGGCCGCCCGCGTCATGGACAACCTCTACCGACAGCTCTCTCAACGCTAGCGACCGAACACACCCTGGGCTTTGAGGCGCTGGAATGCTTCCTCGGACAGGCCCAGCTCGCCGCGCGCCACGGATTCAGTGTCGCCGCCGGCGTCGCCGCCGGGCCAGCGAGTGGTGCCGGGGGTGCCGCCCAGGCGCGGCATAATGGCGGGGATTTTCAACGGCGCGCCGTTGATTTCGACCTGCTGGAACAGGCCGCGCGCCTGGAAATGCGGGTCCGCGATCATGTCGGCGGCGCTGTAGATCGGGCCGCAGGGCACCCGGTTCGCTTCCAGCTTTTGCAGCACTTCGGGGCTGGGCAGGGTGGCGCACCAGGCCTCGATGGCACCGTCGATTTCCGCTTCGTTTTCCACCCGCCCCGGGTTCTTCGCCAGGCGCGGATCCTCGGCGAGATCGACACGCCCCGCGGTGGTCATCAGACGTTTAAAAATGGAATCGCCGTTGCCGCCGATAATCACGTACTTGCCGTCCGCGCAGCGGTAGGTGTTGGTGGGCACGATGCCGGTGACGGTGGAGCCGGCGGGCTGGCGTATCTCGCCGGCGCCGTCGAATTCCGGGATCACCGCTTCCAGCAGATTGAACACCGATTCGAACAGGGCCACATCGACCACCTGGCCCTGTTTGCTACTGTGACGCTCGAGCAACGCCAGGGCGATCCCCAGGGCCGCGTGCAGCCCGGCCACGGTGTCGCCCAGGGACAGATTGGGGCGCACCGGGCGTTCGCCGGGGAAGCCGTTGACGTAGCGCAGGCCGCCGATGCCTTCGCACACCGACGCATAGCCCGGTTTGTCCGCGTAGGGACCGTCCTGGCCATAGCCGGAGATGCGTGTGTAAATAAGGCTCGGGTTGCTCTCCTTGAAGCGCTCCGGTCCCAGCCCCCAGTTTTCCAGGGTGCCGGGGCGAAAGTTTTCGATCAGCACGTCGCTGTCGTCGATCAGGCGCGCCGCCAGCTCGCGGCCGGCGTCGCTTTTCAGGTCCAGAGTCACGGAGCGCTTGTTGCGGCCCAGGCTGCGCCACCAGAACGAGGTGCCGGTGTCGTCCAGGGTGCGCCAGCCACGAATCGGATCGCCGCCGGGCGGTTCCACCTTGATGACCTCGGCGCCGAAATAGGCCAGCAGAGTGCCGGCGAAAGGGCCGGCCAGCAATTGCCCCAGCTCCACCACTTTGACGCCGGCCAGCGGTAATGCCCGTTCGTTCATGGACGGTCCTCGTTCCAGGTTCTGTGTTCGGGAAAGCTCTAGTGTGCCCAAGGCGGAGGGGATTGTCCGCCCGGCGCGCGCGGCGATGCTACAATCGCCGGTGTTGTGCCCGCTACCCCTGGAGACCCGATGACCCCGGAACGACACCGGCGCTTGTGCGCCGCCTTGGACCGACGCCAGCCGGACTTGTCCGTGATTCTGGAAGGGGTGCACAAGCCGCACAACATCAACGCCATCGTGCGCACCTGCGACGCCGTCGGCGTGCTGGATGTCCACGCGGTGTTACCGGAAAACCGGGCGCGGGCCTCGGCCAGCAGCGCCATGGGCTCGCAGCGCTGGGTCTACGTGCATGAGCACGACAGCGGTCCGGACGCGGTGGCCGCCGCCCGTGCCCAGGGGCAGCAGGTGCTGGCGGCGCACTTTTCCGATACCGCGGTGCCGTACCGGGAGGTGGATTTCACCCGCCCCACGGCGGTGCTGTTCGGTACCGAGAAGTTCGGCATCACCGAGCGCACCGTGGCCGCCGTGGACCAGCATGTGATCATTCCAATGATGGGCATGGTGTCCTCGTTCAACGTCAGCGTGGCGGCGGCGATCATTCTCTCCGAGGCCTGCGAGCAGCGCCGCGCGGCCGGGCTGTACCAACAGCGCCGGCTCAGCGAGGCACGCTACC
>JBFJUC010000246.1:0-4153 GCA_041624875.1 Alcanivorax sp. | reverse complement strand
GTTGGGCAGCTCTTGCTGGCGCACTTCACGCATCATCTGACGCAAGGTGCGGAAGGATTCATCCAGCAGGGTCAGGCCCAGGGCGCTCATGTCCGGAAAATGGCGATAGAAGGCGGTGGGCACCACGCCGGCGCGCTTGGTTACCTCTCGCAGGCTTAAAGAGGAAAACGGGGCCTTTTTGGCCACCAGGTCCAGGGCCGCGTCCATGAGCGCCTGACGAGTCCGCCCCCTCTTCGGCCGCCGTCCCCGAGTCGGAGTCTCTCTGCTCATGGTTTTTGCTCCCGAATCATCGTTTTTATTCTCCGCATCTTCGCCATGTTATTGAAAATCCCAGACGGGATACAGACAACTGGTTGATTTTACTGTGTAAAAAAGTATAAGTGTACATGTGTTGACATGAATCACCTGCTCCGGTACAAAGTGCACAACTGTACACAAACGGGAGTTGGCATGAACGTCATCACCGCTGCAAATTCACATTCCGGCTCTCCGGGCCTGATCCGTCGTTTGGGCAAGGCACTCAGCACGCCCTTTGACCCGGAAGACTATCTGGCCCTGTTCGACCCGCTGCAGTCCGCCCGCGAAATACGCGCCCGGGTGAGCGGCGTGTATCGCGAGAGTGACCAGGCGGTGACCCTGACCCTGCAACCCAATCGCCTGTGGCAAGGCCACCGCGCCGGCCAGCACGTTCTGCTGGGCGTGGACATCGAAGGCGTGCGGCACCAGCGTTGTTTTTCACTGTCCTCGGCCCCCGGCACCGCGCCCACTATCAGCGTGAAGCGCCAAGGCAAGGGCGGTGTCAGCGACTATCTGGTCAGCCGTTGTCGCGAAGGCGACCTGCTCAGCCTGGCTGAACCCGCCGGCGATTTCGTGTTGCCGGACGCGCTGCCCGAACGCCTTCTGATGGTGACCGCAGGCTCCGGGGTTACACCCGTTCACAGTATCGTGAAGTCCCTGCTCGCGTCCAACTTCGACGGCAAAGTGACCTGGGTGCACTTCGAGCGTCGCTACCAGGACCTGATGTTGAGCGATTCCCTGGCCGCGTTGCGCCGGGACTCGCGCCTCGACCTGCGTCTCGTGTTCAGCGGCGATACCCCGCGTGACGGCGACCAGGCCGGTCGTCTGAATGAACACTGGCTCACCGACAACGTTGCCGATGCCGCCGCGCACACCGTTTTCACCTGCGGGCCCGCCGGGTTCCTCGACACGGTGATGGGCTGGCATGGCGAGCACGGCCGCGCGCCGCTGTTCCATGAGCGTTTCAAAGCGGCGCCGGTGGTGGCCGGCGAAGGCGGCCGGCTGCATTTCGCGCGCACCGGCGGCCAGGCGCAGGCCGCCGCCGGCGTTTCCCTGTTGGAAGCGGCGGAGCAGGCCGGTCTCAAACCCAAACACGGCTGCCGCATGGGCATCTGCCACACCTGCAAGTGCCGGGTGAGCAAGGGTCGGGTGCGCGATCTGCAGAGCGGCGAGAGCCGTGAATTGAACGGCCAGGAAGTTCGTATTTGTGTTCACGCCGCCGAGGGCGACGTGGAACTGGATCTCTAAGGAGGCACGCTATGAATGCCAAAGTAGATCGTTTCGACCCGATCGTATTCGAACGCCCGGGCGTGACCCTGACGCGCTCCCAGGTGGAGGCTTTCGGTCGGGAAATCGACGCCTTGCGTGAAGAGGTCATGTCGGATCTGGGCGAGCGGGACGCGCGTTACATCCGTCGTCTGGTGCGCACCCAGAAAGGCATGGAACTGGCCGGCCGTGGTCTGCTGTTTCTGGGCGTGTTGCCGCCGGCGTGGCTGGCGGGCACGGCGCTGCTGTCGGTCTCCAAAATTCTGGAAAACATGGAAATCGGCCATAACGTGATGCACGCCCAGTGGGACTGGTTGGGTGACCCGGCGCTGGACTCCTCCTCCTATGACTGGGACAACACCTGCCCGGCGGAGCAGTGGAAGCACTCGCACAATTACATGCACCACACCTTCACCAATGTGGTCGGCAAGGACCGGGACGTGGGCTACGGCATCATGCGCATGTCGGAAGAACAGCGCTGGAACCCGGCCTATCTGTTCCAGCCCGCCTATAACTGGGTGCTGGCATCGTTCTTCCAGTGGGGCGTGGCGTTCCACGACCTGGAAGTGGAGCGTGTTCTGAAGGGCGAGAAGAGCTTCGCCGAGTACCGCGCGCAGCGCCGCAAGATCATGAAAAAGGTGCGCCAGCAGGTGGGCAAGGACTATCTGCTGTTCCCGCTGCTGGCCGGTCCCTTCGCGCCCTGGGTGCTGGCGGGCAACGCCACCGCCAACCTGACGCGTAACCTGTGGTCGTACCTGATCATCTTTTGCGGCCACTTCACCGAGCACGCGGAAATGTTCAGCGAGGCGGAAATCGAGAACGAAACCCGTGGCCAGTGGTACCTGCGCCAGCTGCTGGGTTCGTCCAACCTGGAGGGCGGGCCGCTGTTCCACATTATGTCCGGCAACCTCAGCCACCAGATCGAGCATCACCTGTTCCCGGACATGCCCTCCAACCGCTATAAGCAGGTGGCCCCCAAGGTGCGCGAGATCGCCGAACGCTATGGTCTGCACTACAATAGCGGCCGCCTGAGCCGCCAGTTCGGCACCGTGCTCAAGCGTATTAACCGCCTGGCGCTGCCGTCCCGGCGCAAGCCGAAAAACGCCATGGTGTGAAGCGGTTCCGGGTCCCTGGACGGTGTGCTAGTCTCACCCTTTGGTAACTACCGTTTGGGGAAGTCGCAACAGGATGGCAGAACTGACCGATTCCGGCGTGCTTCTACGCATGGCCTACCGGGCCATGCTCAACGCCGGCATTGATGCCGACGCGGTGCTGGCCGAGCTGGGCCTGGACCCGTCCATATTGAACGTGCCGGATCTGCGCACGCCCCACGATGGCCAGGAATGGTTCTGGGAAGCGCTGGCGAAGGTGTCCAACGACGAGCACGTGGGCCTGCATCTGGGTAAGCACATGCCGGTCTACAAGGGCCAGGTGCTGGAATATCTGTTTCTCTCCAGCCCCACCTTCGGCGAGGGGCTGCATCGGGCGCTCAGTTATCAGCGGCTGCTTTCCGACGCGGCACGGGCCGAACTGTTCGAGGAAGGCGAACGGGTGTTTCTGCGTCAGCCGTTCTGGGGCCGCCGTCTGGCCCACCTCAACGAATGCGTGATGATGGGGCTGATCAAATTCTTCCGCTTCGTCACCGACGACGCCTTCGAACCCCTGGAAGTCCACTTCGGCCACGAACACCACGCGGACAAGGCCGAGTACGAGCGCGCCTTCGGTTGCCCGGTGAAATTCGGCATGCCGTCGGTGGGCGTCTATTTTGATTCCCGCCTGATGGCGCTGCCCTCCGCCCACCACGAGCCGGAACTGCTGCGTCTGCACGAGCAGCTCGCCAGCGAGCAGGTGGCGCGGCTGGAGAAGCAGGATCTGGTGGCGCAGGTCAACCGGCTGATCGCCGAACTGCTGGAATCCGGCCATGCCAACCTGGAAGAAGTGGCTGAGCGCCTGGGCATCAAGGCGCGCCAATTGCGCACCCGCCTGGCCGACGCCGGCACCAACTTCAACCAGCTGGTGGCCGACTACCGCTGCAAGCTGGCCAAGCGTCTGCTGGCCGGCACCGACGAATCCATCGACGAGATCGTCTACCTCACCGGCTTTTCCGAGCCTTCCACCTTCTACCGCGCCTTCAAGCGCTGGGTGGGCATGACCCCGATCGAGTACCGCAAACTCAAAGCCGAGGAAGACGCCGCCGAAGCCGCCGCCAAACTCTGATCTTGCTGGAGCGGGCCTTGTGGGAGCGGGCCCAGCCCGCGAAAGGCAAGCGGAGCTTGCCGGCAGGATTCCAGAGACCTGGTTCTTCAGGTATTCGGTGCTCCGTATCGGAGACGCGGTGCAATGGTGGTGCCTTCCGGGACCGCTCAAGCCATCCCTGGCCGCTGTTAGTTTGGCCGTCCCTGGCCAAACAGCTCCCTCCAGGCACCACCATTGCCCCGCTCACTTTGCAGCGGAACCGCCACGGGACATAACACCGCCTAGGCCTTTCTACGCAGTGGGGTTTGTGGCGGTGAATCTGCCAAGGAGCGCCGGGATCGGGTGGGCCCGTCCAGGACCGTGTTTGGCCAGGGATGGCCAAAGCGGTCCGCCG
>JBFJUC010000245.1:0-4159 GCA_041624875.1 Alcanivorax sp. | reverse complement strand
GTCCAGGCGGCCGAATTTTTCCACGGTGAAATCCACCAGGGCGGCGATGTCGTCTTCGCTCATGATGTCGGTGCGCTTGAACACGGCGCGCTCGCCGAGTTCCTTGGCCAGGGCTTCGCCCTTGTCTTCGGAGCGACCGGCGAGCACCACGGTGGCGCCCTCTTCGATAAAGCGCCGCGCGGTGGCTTCGCCAATGCCGCTGGTGGCGCCGGTGATGATGGTGATCTTGTTCGCCAAACGATGACTCATAATTATTCTCCTTAAAACGCCGAGACGCCGCCGTCGACGGCAACGGCCTGGCCGTTCATGTAAGTGTTCGCCGGGGATAGCAGCATCAGCATCACGGCGACGATTTCTTCCGGCTCGCCGATGCGTTTCATCGGCGAGCCGGCGGCCATCATCGCCAAGGTCTGCTCGGCCTCGCCGCCGCTGGCCAGCCCTTCACCGCCTTCCAGCATGGGTGTGCGGGTGTAATAGGGGCAGATGGCGTTGACGCGAATATTCTTGCGTCCGCTTTCCACGGCGGCGGTGCGGGTGAGCCCGATCACCGCGTGTTTGGAGGCGGCATAGGCGCCGATCTTGGGCCCGCCGCCAATGCCGGCCATGGAGCTGGTGTTAACGATGGCGCCGCCACCGCTGGCTTTCATAGCCGGGATCTGGTGCTTCATGCCGAACATCACGCCTTTGACGTTGACGTTCATCTGCTGATCCAGCAACTCACCGGTAAGTTCGTGGATGGGGATGAAGCCGTGGGCAATGCCGGCGTTGTTCACCGCCATGTCCAGACGGCCGAATTGTTCCACGGCGGTGTCCACCATCGCCTTGCAGTCCGCCTCCGAGGAGACGTCGCAGCGGCGCGCCAGGGCGGTGACGCCCTGCCCTTCCAGGTCGGCCGCCAGCTTGTCCAGGGCGTCCATGTTGATGTCGCCCAGCACCAGCCGCGCGCCACGCTTGCCCAGCTCGGCGGCGAGCAGCTTGCCGAAGCCGCTGGCGGCGCCGGTGATCACGGCCACCTTGCCGGTGAAATCCAGCATTGGATCCATAAAACCTCCCGGTGGTCCTAGAGGGTGAAGCCGCCGTCGACGACGACGCATTCACCGGTGACATAGCTGGACGCATCGGACACCAGATAGAGCACGGTGCCGGCCATTTCTTTCGGCTCGGCATGGCGGTGCATGGGAATCTGCGCGATGGCGCTTTTGTAAATTTCTTCCTGCTGGAACAGGGCGCCGGCGAATTTGGTCTTGGTCAGACCGGGCAGCAGTGCGTTGACGCGCACGTTGAACTCGGCGCATTCCATGGCGAAGGATTTGGTCATGCTGATCACCGCCGCCTTGGAGATCGAGTAGATGCCCTGCATGTTGCCCGGTGACAGGCCGTTGATGGAGGCGGTGTTGACGATCGCGCCGCCGCCGTTGTCCTTCATCAGTTTGGCGCCTTCCACGGACATGTAGAAGTAGCCGCGCAGGTTCACGTCCACGGTCTTATCGAACGCGGAGACCGGGGTATCCAGGATGTGGCCGAAGTACGGGTTGGCGGCGGCGTTGTTGATCAGGATATCAAGCTTACCGTGGTTGTCCTTGATGTGGGCGAAGACCGCTTCGATCTGCGCCATTTCGCCGATGTGGCAGGCGAAGGCCTCGGCGGAGCCGCCAGCGGCTTTGATGGCGTCGGCGACGGTCTGGCAGTCGTCGATCTTGCGGCTGGAGACAATCACGTGGGCTCCCTGCTCGGCGAGCAGTTTGGCGATTTCTTCGCCGATGCCACGGCTGGCGCCGGTGACCAGGGCGATCTTTCCATTCAAATCAAACAAATTGGTGCTCATTTTTTCTCTCCCGAAAAATAGTTATCACGCGCCTTCGCGGACGATCTGCATCGCCATGGAGGCAAGCGGCTCCACCACCTGGGCGGCCCAGCCGGCTTTTTTACTGGAGGCGTTACCTTCCTGGGCGCGCTTGGCGACGCCCTGGGCGATGGCCGCCAGACGGAAAAAGCTGAACGCCAGATAGAATTCCCAGTGATCGATATGATCAATGCCACGGCGGTCGCAATAGGCTTTCACATATTCCTGCTCGGTGGGGATACCCAACGCTTTGCGGTCCTTGCCTTGCAGGCCGGACAGATTGCCGCCTTCCGGCGGCATGCGAAGCTGCATGCACTGGTAGGCGAGATCCGCCAGCGGGTGCCCCAGGGTAGACAGCTCCCAGTCCAGCACCGCGATCACGCGGGGCTCGGTGGGGTGCCACATCATGTTGTCGAGACGGTAGTCGCCGTGCACCAGGGACACCTGGCCATCGTCGGCGGGTTTGTTTTTCTCCAGCCACTCCATCAGATCTTCCATGGCCTGGATGTGGTTGATTTCGGAGGCGCGGTACTGCTTGGACCAGCGGCCCAGCTGGCGCTCGAAGTAGCTGCCCGGCTTGCCGTAATCGGTCAGGCCCACCGCTTCCAGATCAACCCCGTGCAGCGCCGCCAGCACCCGGTTCATTTCTTCGTACATGGCGGTGCGCTGGGCGTTATCCACTTCCGGAATCGCCGCGTCCCAGAAAATCCGGCCCTGGCAGAACTCCATGATATAGAACATGGAACCGACCACGTCGCGGTCTTCGCACAGGTGATACATGCGCGGCACCGGCACGTCGGTGTCCTGAAGCGCGTTCATGACCTGGAATTCGCGGTCCACGGCGTGGGCGGACTTGAGCAGCTTGCCCGGCGGTTGCCGGCGCAGTACGTACTCGCCGGAGGCGGCCTTGATGTGGAAGGTGGGGTTGGACTGGCCGCCTTCGAATTTATCGGCGGTGATCGGACCTTTGAAGCCGGACACGTTCGCTTCCAGATAGGCCGCGAGGCGCTCGGTATCCAGGGTATCCACCTGGGACATGTCTACCTCCTTAAATTTGGTGACGCTCAAAAGCGACAAAGCAGCCATGGCCCATGGGGTTACCCCCAAACGCCATGACTGCGCTCAGTCAGCTGTTAACTATTCACTGTTAACTATTAACTACCAGTTAGCTGTTCTCACTGTATCTCTTGGCCAGGTTACGGCCCAGCTGCATCATGTGCACCTGATCGGGCCCGTCCGCCAGACGCAGGGTGCGCGCGTAGGCGAAGAAGCCGGCCAGCGGCGTGTCCTGGCTGAGGCCGACGGCGCCGTAAATCTGCATGGCGCGGTCGACGACGCTCAGGGCCATATTGGGCGCCACGATCTTGATCATGGCAATCAGTTCCTTGGCGTCCTTGTTGCCGTAGCGGTCCATGGTGTCGGCCGCTTTCAGAGTCATCAGCCGGGCCTGTTCGATCTCGCAGGCGCTCTTGGCGATGTCTTCGCGGCAGGAGCCGTGCTTGATCATCGGCTGGCCGAACACCACACGCTCGCTGGCGCGCTTGGACATCAGTTCGAGGGCGCGCTGGGCGGCGCCGATCAGACGCATGCAGTGGTGGATGCGGCCCGGGCCGAGGCGACCCTGGGCGATTTCGAAGCCGCGGCCTTCGCCGAGGATGATGTTCTCCTTGGGCACGCGCACGTTATCGAAGATCACTTCGGCGTGGCCTTCCGGCGCGTCCACGGAGCCGAGCACCATCATCGGACGTTTGACGTTCACACCCGGGGTGTTCATCGGCACCAGAATCTGTGACTGCTGCTGGTGACGGTTGGGGTTATCCGGATCGGTTTTGCCCATCACGATCATGATTTCGCAGGATTCGCGCATCGCACCGCTGATGTAGAACTTGCGGCCGTTGATCACGTAATCGTCGCCGTCACGGGTGATGGAGGTTTCGATGTTGGTGGCGTCGGACGACGCCACTTCCGGCTCGGTCATGGCGAACGCGGAGCGGATCTTGCCTTCCATCAGCGGCTCAAGCCATTGCTTCTTCTGGGCTTCGTTGCCGTACTTGGCGAGCACTTCCATGTTGCCGGTGTCCGGCGCGGAGCAGTTGAAGCACTCGGAAGCGATGTGGTGACGGCCCATCTGTTCCGCCAGCGAGGCGTATTCCAGGTTGCTGAGACCCGGGCTCAGCTCGCCGTGCTCCTTGGGCAGAAACAGGTTCCAGAGCCCCTTGGCTTTGGCTTTCGCTTTCAGCTCGTCAAGGATCGGCGGAGTCTGCCAGGGGTTCTGCTCGAGCTGTTCGTGGTAGGTATGCTCGGCGGGCACCACTT
>JBFJUC010000244.1:0-4165 GCA_041624875.1 Alcanivorax sp. | reverse complement strand
GGTGATCAGCACCACGATGGTGATCACATCCAGCACCGCCCAGAGAATTTTCAGCGGCAGGCCGCCGTAGTCGCCGAAGTGCAGCGGGCCGGACAGCGACAGGGTTTTGTTGTACCAGGGCATTTCGCGCATGTCGGCGAACTCGCCGCTGCGCGCGTCCACCAGCGCCGGCGTGATGATGTGCTCCGTCAGCGGCGTATTGCCGTGCAGGAAGATCGCGAAGTGATAGTCGGTGGACCAGCCGCCGCCGGGGAAGGCGACGAACTGCAATGTCATATCCGGGGCCGCCGCCACGGCCTGATTCACGGCGCTGTCCAACGACGCCATTTCCGCCGGTGTCGGCACGGCGGCGTCCTGATACCCGTCAGTCAGGTCCGCCAGGGCCTGGGTGCGCCAGGTGTCCACGATCGGTGTGGAGAGCGTGTTCACCACGCCGGTGAGCGACACCACCGTGAGCCAGGCGACGGTCACCACGCCCAGCAGGTTGTGGTAATCAAGCCATTTGATGCGCTTGGAACGCTCGGTGCGCAGGGTGCCGAAATCCAGCTTGCGCATGAACGGTGCGTACAGCACCACGCCGGAGACGATGGCGATGAACAGCAAGAACCCCATGGCGCCGAGAAACAGCATGCCGGGCAGGCCCAGGAACATGTCGGTGTGCAGCTGCAGGATAAAATCCATCACGCCACCTTCGTGGTGGCCGGGGACCAGCTCACCGCTGGTGCGATCAAAAGAAGCGAAATGCATCTCGCCGGAGGAGGCGTCGGGAGACGGGCCACTGGTGACGTTCACCACCGGCCGGTCGATATCGAAGCTCATGAACAGCGGCACATGATCCGGCCGGTTGGCCAGCGCCGCGTCCAGCATTCGGTCCAAGGACAGCAGCGGGCCGTCCGGGTTGGCCGGTTGCCAGGCGCCGTCGTCCAGCGCCGCGTCGATCTCGTCGTGGAAGATCAGCGGCAGACCGGTCAGGCACAGCATCAATATAAAGGCCGTGCAAATCAGGCTGGTCCATTTGTGTACCGCCGACCAGGCGCGGATCGTGCTTTGTTGCATGGGTGACTGCCTGAGCGCCCGGCCCGGAAGGCGGGGCGCCTGAGTTGTCGTTTAAAAGTCCAGCGTGGCGGACACCAGCACCGTGCGCGGCGCGCCGAGGGTCAGGTAACCGGCGCCGGGGAAGCCGCCGGCGGAGGCCCAGTAGTCTTCGCCGGTGACGTTCTCCACCCGGCCGCGCAGGGTCAGGAAGGTGCTGTCGCCGAGGGCGATCAGGTAGCGCGCGCCCAGGTCCAGACGGGTCCAGGCGTCGACTTCCTGGGTGTTGGCCGCGTTGGCGAACTGTGAGCTGGTGTAGATCACCCGGCCGTCGACCGCCAGGTCCGGCAACTGCGGCACCCGGTATTCCAGGTTCAGGTTGGCCAGGGTGTCCGGCGAGCCGATGGCGTCGTTGCCGTCAACGTCCGCGTCCAGGAAGCTGACACCGCCCAGCACCGTCAGGTTCCGGGTGGCGTTGCCGTAGGCCATCAGTTCCACGCCGGTGTTTTCCTGATCGTCGATCACTTCATAGACGTTGGCGGCGTTGAGGCCCGCGATTGGCTTCTCGCTGCGATACACGGACACGCTGCCGCCAATGTTGCCGCCGTCGTACTTCACGCCCACCTCGGCCTGCTGCGTTTCATAGGGTTCGAGCGCTTCGCCGCCATTGACCACGGGGTTGTTGTTGCTGTCTGTGTCGGGTGCCACCTGGCCCTTCTGCAGGCCTTCGATGTAGTTGGCGTACAGCGAGATGGAAGGACGCAGCTTGTACAACACACCCAGTGTCGGAGTGAGTGCGCTGTCGTCGTAATTGGCGTTACGGGGACCGCCGCCGTAATCGTAGCTCTTATCCTGAATGTTCTGGTAACGGGCCCCCAGAGTCACCAGCAGGCGCTCATCCAGCATCGACAGCTGGTCGGAAAGCGCGATACTGTCGAACTGAGTTTTCACGGTCAATTGGGGGTGATCCAGGTTGCCGCCAGAGAATGTATACGCTGGCGGTGGGACGTCCGCCGGATTATAGATATTGCCGGCGACACCGCTGCCCCCTGCGAAGGCGTTCTTGGATTCCAGCTCATAGGTGGAACCGGAAACGCTTACTTTGTGGCCGATGCCGCCGGTGTCGAAGTTGAAACGCACGCCGGTCTCGCCGGTGATCACGGTGTCCTCGCGGGCAGTGTCGAAACGGCTAGCGGTGTAGTTGCCGTCGGCGTCATTTACCGTGGGGTTGGCGAAGATGGAATTTTCCTCGCCGCGGCGGGCGCCGACAGCGGCCCAGCCGGTGATGTTGTCGGCGAAATCGTATTCCGCGCGTAGCGTGCCGAAGACATCGTTGGAGTCGGAATAAGTCCAGGACTGACCGATGGATTCATCCGCGTCGGGTGCATCAAGAATGGGCACGCCATTCGCGAAGGTAATGCTCGGCTGGCCGCCGTCGATGCGGTGCTTCTGGAAGCCCAGGTCGGCGGACACCCGGAAGGCTTCCTCGCGGAAGTCCACGCCGATGTGCGCCATGGACAGCTCCGCTTCCTCGCCGTCCACGGCGGTGTCGCCATCCCGGCGGGCCACGTTCAGGCGAATACCGAAGCGACCGTCGTCGGAGCGGTTGGCCAGATCGGCGGCGGCGTAGCCCTGGCCGCCGCTCTGCGTGCCCAGGGTGACCTGGTTAAGCGGGCGGTTTGGGGCGCGCTTGGGTACCACGTTAACGGCGCCGCCCAGGCCGCTGCCGCCCGGTGCCGCCCCTTTCAGGAAGGTGTTGGCGCCACGAAACACCTGCACCCGCTCAATGAAGTTCGACGCCAGGTACTGGCGCGGCAGCAGGCCGTAAAGACCGTTATAGGTAATGTCGTCGGAATAAATCGGCAAACCGCGCACCAGATACACCTGCTGGTAGTTGCCGAAGCCGCGCGCCACCCGCACCGCCGGGTCGTTGAGCAGCACCTCGCCAACGCTGGCGGCCTGCTGGTCCTCGATCAACTGCTCGGTGTAGTTGGTGACGTTGTAGGGGGTGTCCATCACGTCCTGGGCGCCAAGGATGCCGATGTTGCCGCCTTCCGCTACCTGGCCGCCGGCGTAGGCCTGGCTCAGGCCGCTCTTGGAGGCGGTGGCGCTGGATTGCACTTCCACGGGGGCCAGGGTGTTGCTGGCGGTGCCGTCTTCGTTGCCGGTTTGCGCATAGGCGTTGGGAAAGGCGCCGCTGGCAAGAATGGCAAGGGAGAGCGCGGAAAGCCGGAAAGCAGGATGTCGCATGGTGAGCCCCGAATTCGAGTTATGGGTAGTGCCGGGGCAGGATTCTACCCAAAATGAGAATTGCTTGCATTCTCTTTCGGGATGGAGAGACGGTTGTAGGAACGGGCGTGGCCCGCTCCCACAAGCCGGGCCTACACCTCGAAAGCGTCGTTGAGCTTCTTGGGTACGGCCACCAGCTTGAGTTGCGCGAACTGGGGCAGGCCGTTTTTGTACGGCGGATAGGATTCGCCACCGATCAGCGGTTCCAGGTAGGCGCGCCCGGACGGGGTGATGCCGAAGCCGTCCTTGCTGATGAACTTGCGCGGCATTTTCTTTTCCACATTGGCCACTTTGCTGAGCGGCGCCTCGCCGATGCTCCAGGCGTACTTCTTGGTGTTCTTGCGGATGATGGTGGGCATCACCGCGTTCTTGCCGGCGACGGCGAATTCCACCGCGGCGCGGCCCACGGCGTAGGCCTGGTCCACGTCGGTTTTGGCGGCGATATGACGTGCCGCCCGCTGCAGATAGTCGCTCACCGCCCAGTGGTATTTGTAGCCCAGCTCGCTTTTCACCATTTGCGCCAGCACCGGCGCGACGCCGCCCAGCTGCTTGTGGCCGAAGGCGTCGGTGCTGCCGGCGTCGGCCAGGAAGGTGCCGTCGGCGGTGCGCGCGCCCTCGGAGACCACGATCACGCAGTAGCCCACTTTCTTGACGGTGTCGTCCACCTTCTTGAGGAAGGCCTTCTGATCAAAGGCGATTTCCGGGAACAGGATGATGTGTGGGGCGTCGTCCGGGTTGTCCTTGGCGAGGCCGGCGCTGGCGGCGATCCAGCCGGCGTGGCGGCCCATCACTTCCATCACGAACACCTTGGTGGAGGTGGCGCACATGCTGGCCACGTCCAGGG
>JBFJUC010000243.1:0-4167 GCA_041624875.1 Alcanivorax sp. | reverse complement strand
GCGATAGAGCGCGCCAGGAGAAACGATTCTGCCGCGGTGCGACTGCGGTAATGTCGTTCATGGCTCAAGCTCTCCCATCAGGCCACGGGGGCGGAATATCAGGATCAGCACCAGCAGAATAAACGGCGTCATCGGCGCCAGACTGGCCAGGGTGATCCCGGTCACCTCACCGTAGGGATCCACGTTCATGCCGAAGGCGTTAAGAATGTCGGCGATGGAGGCGTCGATGGCGACGAAGAACGTCTGGATCAGACCGATCAACAGGGACGCGTAGAAGGCGCCGATCAGCGAGCCCATGCCGCCGACCACCACCACCACGAACACAATCGGACCCAGGGTCACCGCCATGCCCGGCTCGGTGGCCAACAGCGGGCCGCCGATCACGCCGGCCAGGCCGGCCAACGCACAACCGAAGCCGAATACGCCCATGAACAGGCGCGGCACGTTATGGCCCAGATGGCCGACCATGTTGCCGTGGGTGAGCGCGGCACGAATCATCATGCCGACCCGGGTTTTCTTGAGCAGGAACCACAGGGCGATGAACATGAACACGGCGATCAGAATCACCACGCCACGGAAAATCGAGTAGTCGGTACCGAACAGGGTGAACAGCGGCTCACGCATGTAGTCCGGTTCGCGATAGGCCACCGCCACGGTGCCCCAGATCAGCTGCACCAATTCGTCGATCACATAGGCGAGACCGAAGGTAAACAGCAGTTCGGCCACGTGGCCGTTTTCGTGCACACGGCGCAAGCCGAATTTTTCCACCATGGCGCCGAGGCCGCCGACCAGAATCGGGGCGAGCAACAGGGCCGGCCAAAAGCCGACCTCCATGCCCATGGTGTAAGCAAAATAGGCGCCGAGCATGTAAAAGCTGGCATGGGCAAAGTTCAATACACCCATCATCGAGAAGATGAGGGTAAGACCACTGGACAACATGAACAGCAAAAGGCCGTATAAAATACCGTTCAGCGTCGAAAAAATAACAATTTCGAGCATGACGAGGCTCCCGGAACAGCGGCTCACGCCGCTGTTCCTACTACTTAGTCATTGGAGTTACAGAATGGCGTCGTTTATTTCGGGCGACGCATCCGGCAGGTGGTGGGCAGGCTTACGTCTTCACGATCGATGCGCGCCACCTTCTTGAAGTTGTAGTCGGTGCCTTCCGCGCCGTACTTCATGTTGTCCTTCATCACGGAGATGAACATCGGCAGCTGGACCTGGTGGTCCTCGGCACGCATGACCACTTCACCGGTGGTGGTTTCCAGCGTCATGCCTTCCATCACCTTGGCGACGTCGACCGGATCGGTGCTTTCGGCTTTATCGGTGGCTTTCTTGAGCATATCGAGCATGGTGCTCAGGCGCAGGTAGTAGAAGTCCCACTCGGCCTGCTCGTAGAGCTCGGTCTGACGCTTGGCCATTTCCGGATCTTCGAACTCACCGTAGTACTCGTTGATCTGGTAGATACGGTCCACGCCTTTATCACCCAGCTGGGTGACCACGCCGGAGCTGGCGCCGTAGTAGGTGTAGAACGGGGCTTCCAGACCAAACTCGGCGGCCGCTTTCACCAGCAGGGTGATGTCCTGGCCCCAGTTACCGGTGATCACCGCGTCGGCGCCGGAGGACTGGATCTTGGACACGTACGGAGTGAAGTCCTTCACTTTCGCCAGCGGGTGGAAATCGTTACCCACGATTTCGATGTCCGGACGCTTCTCTTTCAGCATTTCCCGGGCCGCCTTGGACACCGCCTGACCGAAGCTGTAGTCCTGGTTAATCAGGTAGACCTTCTTGATGTCTTTGTTATTGGCGATGTAATTGGTCAACGCGTTCATTTTCATATCCGCGTTGGCGTCGAAGCGGAAGTGCCAGTAGGAACAACGCTCGTTGGTGAACGCGGGGTCCACGGCGGCGTAGTTCAGATACAGGACTTCGTCGCCAGGGTTGCGCTGGTTGTGCTTCTCAATGGCGGAGATCAACGCGGAGGCCACGGAAGAGCCGTTGCCCTGGGTCACGTAGCGAATACCGTCATCGATCGCCTTCTGCAGCTGCACCAGGCTTTCCTGCGGGTTCACTTTGTTGTCCAGGCCGACGATTTCGAGATCCTGGCCGTTCAGGCCGCCATTGGCGTTAATGCGCTTGGCTTCGTACTTAAGGTGTTCGAAAGCGGGCTGGCCGGCGGCGGCCATGGGCCCGGTGAGCGGGTCGATCAGGGCAAGTTTCACTGTCTCGGCGCTGGCGGTACCCACCAGCAGCAGCGAGGCGGCGAGAAAGGTGAAAATGGGTTTCAACATGACGCTCTCCACGGTTGTTGTTTTTCTGCCGATTGTCCGGCATCTCGCTGTCGTTCCCGGCAACATTGCCCGGAACGCAACAATCTTTTTTGTTTACTCTGTTTTTTATGCGTATTCCCGGCGCCGTTTTACGGTCCCATCGACGCTCTTCTGGTGAATCACATACTTGGTAGTATGTGCGCACAAAAATATTTCTGTCCAGCCTGCTTATTTAAATCTTTCGGGCCTGTCAGCGGTTCGAAATAGGTCAACAAAGCTATCCTATGTGCCGCTGAAAGCCCCTGAATTCAATGCTTTGAGCATGAACGGAATAAAACCGGTGAACAATCCCCCGGCGCGCATCCCGGTCCGGGGGCCGGCAAAAAAAAGCGTGTCATGGCCGGATACGCCCCGTACACGGTGATTAGCGCCTAAAGTAGCGAAACAATTTCACACAGTTTGCCCAAAGGGCGCCTTCAAGCCACCCAAAAGCCCTGTTATTTCACCGGTTTTGTTTCCCTTTTCTGAACAAATCACGCTTTGCCCAAGTGTTACTGTTACCTCAAGTAACACCGCGAATGTCGCCGCGTGAACGCCGCCTTGACCCCCCTGGTCCCGCCCGGTATGAATTGCACGGCCTTATTTCAAAACATGCGTTCAAAATAACTATCGCGCTCGGGAGAACTCTAGATGCTTAAAGGGCTGATGATGGATGCGCCCCTGTCGTTGATCGACGTACTGGATTACGGCGCCCGCATTCACCGCAAGGCGGAAATCGTATCGGTCACCGTGGAGGGCGGCCTGCACCGCCAAAGCTACGCGCAGACCCTGCAGCGGGTGGCGCGTCTGGCTCACGGCCTGGTAGCGCTGGGCGTCAAACCCGGCGACCGGGTCGCCACCCTGGCCTGGAACGGCTACCGCCACCTGGAACTTTATTACGCCATCGCCGGTATCGGCGCGGTCTGCCATACCATCAACCCGCGCCTGCCGGCGGAGCAGATGGCCTATATCGTCAACCACGCGGACGACAGCCTGCTGTTCTTCGACACCACCTTCGCGCCGCTGGTGTCCGGCCTGCGCGACCAGTTCCCGGAACACACCCGCTATGTGGCGATGACCGACCGCGCCCATATGCCCGACGGCCAGGACCTGCTCTGCTACGAGGCACTGCTGGACGGCCAACCCGACCACTACGACTGGCCGGAACTGGACGAAAACACCGCCTGCGCGCTGTGCTATACCTCCGGCACCACCGGCGCCCCCAAGGGCGCGCTCTATTCGCACCGCTCCTGCCTGCTGCAGGCGATGTTCACCATGGTCTGCGCCAGCGGCTCCTTCCCGGTGGGCGACCGGGTGCTGCCGGTGGTGCCGATGTTCCACGTCAACGCCTGGGGGCTGCCCTACATGGCGCCGCTGGCCGGGGCGTCGCTGATCATGCCGGGCCCGGCCTTGGACGGCGACAGCCTGTTCCGGCTGATGGACGAAGAGAACGTGGACTCCGCCTGGGGCGTACCCACCGTATGGCTCGGCCTGCTCGCCGAGATCAAGCGCCACGGGCGTAAACCCGGCGCGCTCAAGCGCGTGTCGATCGGCGGCTCGGCGGCGCCGCGCAGCATGGTGCGCGCCTTTGAACAGGACTATCAGGTGGACGTGATGCAGGGCTGGGGCATGACCGAAATGAACCCCACCGGCACCATGAGCACGCTCACCGAAGGCCAGGCGGACCTGCCCCTGGAAGAGCGCATCGAACTGAAAACCACCCAGGGCCGGCAGCTGTTCGGCGTACGCATGAAGCTGGTCGACGACGACGGCAACGAAGTGCCCCAGGACGGTGAAGCCGTGGGCGAACTGCTGGTGAAGGGCCCCACGGTGATCCGCGCCTACTTCAACAACGACG
>JBFJUC010000242.1:0-4226 GCA_041624875.1 Alcanivorax sp. | reverse complement strand
CTTTGGCGCTGTAGGTCGATGAAGAACGCTTACAAACAAAAAACGGCAGCCGAGGCTGCCGCGTGGACCCTGAATAATACTGAGGCCGGCGCGGGGACGCAATTCCCGCGCCGGTATCCTGTATCCTGACGGGTGAATGGTATTTTCAGGGGGAGAGTCATGGACCCGGTACAGCTGAGTATTTTCGCCAACCGCCTGGCGGGTATCTGTGATGAGATGGGCGCCTTGCTGCGCGCCAGCGCGCTGTCGCCCAACATCAAGGACCGGCTGGATTTCTCCTGCGCGATCTTCGACGCCGCCGGCGGTCTTTGCGCCCAGGCCGCGCACATTCCCGTGCATCTGGGCTCCATGGCCTACGCCATGGGCGACCTGGTGGAAGGCCGTGACTGGCGCCCCGGCGACCTGTTGGTGGTCAACGACCCTTACCTGGGCGGCACGCACCTGCCGGATGTGACGGTGGTGGCGCCGGTGTTCGCCGGTGAACGGCTGGCCGCCTTCACCGTGACCCGGGCCCACCACGCCAATATCGGCGCCCACAGCCCCGGCTCCATGCCGGTGTCCAAGACCCTGGAAGAAGAGGGGCTGGTGATCGCCCCGCAATGGCTCAAACGCGAAGGCGACTGGCAGCGGCCGTTGAGCCGCCGCCTCGCCGGGCTCGGCGAGGGCGACCGGCTGCCCCTGGACGTGCCCCGCTTCGCGGACTTCGCCGCCCAGGCCAGTGCCTGCGAGGCGGGCGCGCGGCGGCTGGCGGCACTGATCGGTGAACGCGGCCTGGACGCCCTGCGCACGTCTCTGGATGCCCTCAATACCTACGGTGAGCGGCGCATGCGCCAGCGCCTGGCGGACCTGGCCGACGGCGAGTACCGCTTCAGCGATGTGATGGATGATGACGGCCAGGGGCGCTTCGACATTCCGCTGGTGGTCACCTTGCGGGTCCAGGGTGACGGCGCCGAACTGGATTTCACCGGCACCGCCGACCAGGTGAGCGGCAATATCAACTGTCCGTTGTCGGTGGCCGCGGCGGCCGCGTATTACTGTTTCCGCTGTCTGTTGCCCGACGACGCGCCATCCTGCGCGGGCCTGTTCCGGCCCATTGCGTTGTCCGCGCCGGTGGGCAGCCTGGTCAACGCGCGCCGCCCCGGCGCGGTGGCCGCTGGCAATGTGGAGACCAGCTCTCGGATTGTCGATGTGGTGCTGGGCGCGCTCGCTCAGGCCTTGCCCGGTGAAATCCCGGCCGCCAGCCAGGGCACCCTGAATAATCTGGCGATGGGCGAGGGCGGCGCTCATCCCTGGGACTATTACGAGACCATGGCCGGCGGCACGGGCGCTCACCGTCATGGCGACGGTCTTTCGGCGGTGCATAGCCATATGACCAACACCCTGAACACGCCGATCGAAAGCCTGGAAGAGCATTACCCGCTGCGGGTGCGCCGTTACGCGTTGCGCCGGGGCAGCGGTGGGGATGGCGCGCACCGGGGTGGCGACGGCATCGAACGGGAGCTGGAGTTTCTGGCCCCGGCCAGCTTCACCTTGCTTACCGAACGGCGCTGCCACCGGCCGTGGGGATTGCACGGCGGCGAGCCGGGCGCCGCCGGCGAAAACCGGCTGAACGGGGAGACACTGCCGCCCAAGTTCAGCGGCCACGCCCGCCCCGGCGACCGCCTGCTGCTGGCGTCGCCGGGCGGCGGCGGCTACGGGCTTACCGAAAAGAACAAAAAAACAGGGGGTTAGGTAAAGTCACTTAGCTGTTAGTGAGAATTGTTTTCATTATTGTTCTCTGCGTCTTACAAAACATACACGTCGCAGGAACCATAACGATGAAACGACGCAATGCCCCACTGGCGCTCTGCGCCCTTGGCGGAGCCTCCGCCCTGTTGTTTGCCGAAACCCTGGCCGCCGATACCAACCGGCTGCCCGCCGTGGACATCATCGGCTCCACGGAGGACACCTTCAGCCTGTCCGGCTCCGCCCATGTGCTGTCCAACGAGGATCTGGAGAAAAAGGAATACACCGATGTGCACCGCATCCTGCGCGACGTGCCCGGGGTGTATGTGCAGGAGGAAGAGGGCTACGGCCTGAGGCCCAACATTGGTATCCGCGGCACCGGCACCAACCGCAGCGACCGCATCACCGTGATGGAAGACGGCATTCCCATCGCGCCGGCGCCTTACGCCGCGCCCGCGGCCTATTATTTCCCCAGCGCCGGCCGTTTCCACGGGGTGGAGGTGCTGAAAGGCCCGGACACCCTGCGCTACGGCCCGTTCACCGTGGGCGGTGCGCTCAACGTGCTGTCCACGCCGATCCCCAGCGATGAAGCTGGCATGGTGCAGCTGGAAGCCGGTGAGAACCGTCATCAGCGCGGCCATGTCTGGTACGGCGCCACCCAGGGCCAGTGGGGCTTTTTGCTGGAAACCCACCAGCAGCGCAGCGACGGCTTCAAGGACGTGGATCGCTCCAACCGGGACACCGGCTTCGACAAGCAGGACTACGTCGCCAAGCTGCGCTGGACCAGCCCGGACACCGCCGATGTGAAGCAGGCGCTGGAGCACAAGCTGTCCCACTCCAGCGAGGTCTCCAATCACAGCTATCTGGGCCTCACCGACCGTGATTTCAGCGACGACGCCAACCGCCGTTACGGGCTCAGTGCCTTTGACCAGATGGACAACGACCATGACGGCATGGCCCTGCGCCATCTGCTGGTGCTGGGCAGCGAGACCCGGCTTGAAACAGCCGTCTATCGCAACACATTCCAGCGCAACTGGTTCAAGGTGGCCAGCGCCGGCGGCCAGAGCATCGGCGACCTGATCGACGACGCCAATAACGGCGACGCCAACGCCCAGGCGATTCTGGACGGTGACCAGGATGTGGCGGACGTCCAGCTCAAGAACAACAACCGTGAGTACACTTCGGAAGGCATACAGACTGAGCTGTCGCACGGCTTCGAGTGGGGCGCAGTGCGCCACGATCTGGTCGCCGGGGTGCGCTTCCATCAGGACGAGGTGGACCGCTACCAGCCCATCGAGGTGTTCGAGCAGCAGAACGGCAGCCTGGTGCGCAGCGGCTATATCGAGCCCACCGGTGGCGATAACCGCATCGAGGAAGCGGACGCGTTCTCCGCCTGGATGGTGGACCATATCCGCCTCGACCAAGTGCTGCTGACCGCCTCGCTGCGCTACGAGGACGTGGAAAGCGAGGCCAAGCGCTATGCTGACCCGGGCCGCAACGTGGTCAGCCAGCGGGTCGACAATCAGGTCGACGAGCTGATGGCCGGTCTCGGCGCCACCTGGCTGTTGGACGACCACTGGGCGCTACTGGCCGGCGTACACCAGGGCTTCGCGCCCCCCGGCGCCTCCTCGGTGGAGGGCACCGACCCGGAAAAAAGCGTCAACTACGAGGCCGGCGTGCGCTACTGGAGCGGCCCGTTCAGCGCCGATGCCATCGCCTTCTTCAGTGACTACGAGAACACCGTCAACAACTGCTCGGTGGCGGCGCCGTGCCCCAACGGCGACACCATCGGCTCGCAAAGCTTTGGTGAATCCCAGGTACAGGGCCTGGAGCTGGGCCTCAACAGCCGCCTATGGCAGGGCAACGGCCTCACCGCGCCGGTGCGCTTGGCCTACACGTATACCGACGGTGAGATCACCGAAACCGCCGATGACCTGAGCGTGCGCGACGGCGACGTGCTGCCTTATCTGCCGGAAAATCAGGTGAGCCTGACCCTGGGTCTGGAACGGCCCGCCCAGTGGGGCGCCTATCTGACCACGACCTATGTGGACGAGGTTTGCGTGGACAATACCTGCGACCGTGCCAACGGCCCGGCTTTCCGTAGCACCGACGATTACCTGGTGCTCGACCTGGCGGCGTCCTACTACCTGCGCAGCAACGTGGAGGTCTACGCCAAGGTGGACAATGTGCTCGACGATCAGGAAATCGTCGCCCGTTCGCCGGACGGCGCCCGTCCCAACAGCCCGCGTACCGCCTATATGGGCGTCCGGGTGGGTTTCTAAGAGGGTCCCGCCACCACACCGGTTGAAACCGGTCGGCGTTGCCCCCACTGTCTGCGGATACAGCAGAAAACCGGGCGCCGGTGTTATACTGGCGCCTTTCACTATCAGCAGGCAGGTGGTTTCTATGGATGATGTGATTCAGGTCATCAAGGACCAGATCGCGAAAAATCCGGTGCTCGTCTACATCAAGGGCACACCTCAGTTTCCCCAATGTGGCTT
>JBFJUC010000241.1:0-4230 GCA_041624875.1 Alcanivorax sp. | reverse complement strand
TTCCTGCCAACCGGGGATAATGTGCTTGAGACCGAACACCGCCGGCTTGTCACGCTCAATGGAGCTGTCAAACACGGTGCCGTCGCGCAGCATGCCCTTGTAGTGCACTTCCACGGTGTCTTCCAGGGTGGGGGACTGAGCACCCTCTTCACCGGATTCCAGCACCTGGTACTGCAGACCGCTGTCGGTTACCTCAACGCCGTCCTTATCCGCATTCTCTTCGAGAAAGGCCTGCCCTTCTTTCAGGTTCGCCTGGGCCTGCTCTTCCATTTTCTTCTGGCGAGCTTCCATCATGCGGGTCTGGTAATCACGGATCAGCTGGTCCATGTCCGCCTCTTCGCCGAGGCGGGATTCCGGCTCATCGCCGAAACCGTCACGCAGACCGGCGACCATCGCGTCCAGATCCAGGTTTTCCATGGCGCTCATCTGTTCGGCGCTGCGGAAGCCCAGCGCGTAGGACGCTTTCTGGTCTTCAGTTTTGAGCTCCACATCGGCGCTCTTGTCCTTTTCTCCACCACAAGCCGCCAGCATCACGGTACCGGCGAGCACGATTGCGAACTTTTTCATTCTGCCTCCATTGGCTTACGTTTATTTTTTCTGCGCCGGCGGTCCTTCCCCGCGCATTTCCTCCGCGGTAATCACGGTCGGCGCTTTCAGATCAACGGTCTGCACCTCCACACCCGGCGGGGGAATCCGGCCATACTGCCAGTTTCCCGTGGCGTCGCGCCAGCGATACAGCCGCTTTTCTCCGCCACGCTCGCGAATACAACAAAGATGCCTGAATAACGCCTGACCGCGTTTCCCCCCGATTGGTTCCCTCGCCGCCCGCCGGGCACCCGCAAAGGCGCCCGATTCCCCGGCGAAGAGCGCTTCATTGTGCCTGTCCGAATATTTCTGTCAAAAGCGGGATTCACGAAAACGTCCACCAGCGGGTTATAGTGTTCAGTAGGGGAGCAAACCACTATGCCAAATAACAGCACCGACCCGACTCTGGCTCCATCTTCCGCGCGTCGTGTGGCGCGTCAGGATGACCGGCGCCTGGTGATTCTGGTCGCCAATAGCAAAGGCGGATGCGGCAAGACCACGCTGGCCACCAATCTGGCCGCCTATTTCGCCCATTCCGGGCAGGCGGTGACCTTGCTCGATCTGGATCCGCAGCAGTCGGCCACCCAGTGGGTGCGCCTGCGCGAGGACGCGCGCGTGGAAGCGCTGGGCTGGCCGGCGGACGAGCCGGTGTCGTTGGGACGCCTGCAGGATCAGATGCAGAAGGCCCGCGACGTGGTGGTGATCGATTCCCCAGCGGGCATGGACCGCCACACGCTGGATCACGTGCTGCGGGTGTCGCAGATTGTTTTGATTCCGGTGCTGCCCAGCCCCATCGACATCCGCGCCACCACGCGCTTCGTGCAGAATGTGATGCTGGCGCCCAGCTACCAGCGCCGGCCGCGTCGGCTGGCGGTGATCGCCAACCGGGCGCGCACGCGCACGCGCACCTACGAAACCCTGCGCCAGTTTCTCGCCAGTCTGAAGATCCCTTACCTGATTACGCTGCGCGACGCCCAGCAGTACGTGCAGTCAATGAGTCACGGCGAGAGCATGCTGGATCAAAAAGACCCCCGGCATCAGGTGGACCAGCGTCACTGGCGGCTGATCGGGGAATGGCTGGAAGTGCAGCGCCACCTTATTCAGACACTGCCCGGCTTTCGCTAAGCGCCGCCAGTTCCTCCAGCCCGACCTGCAGCGACTGGCACTGCCCGGCTTCCGGCACCACCACGAACAGCCAGCTCAGCGCCGACACCGACTGGCCACCGGGCTGCGCCTGCGCCTGGCGGCTGAGCTGATCCAGCAACAGCCGCTCGCCTTCCAGTTCCGCTTCCTGGATCTGGCGTTTCAACTCTACCGTGCCCTGCCCGTCCGCCGCCCGCCGCCGCACCGCGCGCAGCGGTCGCAGATAATCGGCCTCGAACTGCTCCGCGAAGGCCAGCAGACGGCGGCCCAGAGCCGGGTCCGGCCGGCGCCCGGCCTCGCTGAGCCAGAGCGCGGTGAGCAACACCGCCACCGGCACGCCATGCTCGTCCTGCAGGCGCAGACACACCCGCTCGATACGCTTGTCGCGCCACAGCCGTAACGCGAAACGCCACAGTGGCGCGTCCTTCATGGTGTCCTCCCGGGCGGTCCCCGCCGCCGGCCCTTCTGTTATCCGGGCGCTTGCCATACACTGCGCCGGTCCTGAATTCGCCGATCCAAGGCCCCTTATACCATGCTGTCCCTGGAACACATCAATCTGCGCCGCGGCCCGGAGCTGCTGCTCGAAGACGCCAGTTTCGTGCTGCACAAAGGCACGCGCGTGGGCGTGGTGGGCCGCAATGGCAGCGGCAAGAGTTCGCTGTTCAAGCTGATCATGGGCGAGCTGGAAAGCGACGGCGGCAACGTACAGCGCCCCGCCGACTGGCGGTTCTCGATGATGGTGCAGGAAGTGCCGGCACTGGCGCAGCCCGCGCTGGATTACGTCCTCGACGGCAACCAGGCGCTGCGGCAGTGGGAAGCGGCCCTGGCCCAGGCCCAGGACAGCGAGGACAACACCGGCATCGCCCGCGCCCACGCCGAGCTGGACGCGCTGCGCGCCTGGGAGCAGCCGGCCCGCGCCGCCGCGCTGCTGGCCGGCCTGGGCTTCTCGGACCGCCAGCAACAGCAGCCAGTGAGCGCCTTTTCCGGCGGTTGGCGCATGCGTCTGAATCTGGCACAGGTGCTGATCAGCGACGCCGACCTGATGCTGCTGGATGAGCCCACCAACCACCTGGACCTGGACGCCATTCTCTGGCTGCAGCAGTGGCTGGTGCAGCACCCCGGCGCCTTGATGCTGATTTCCCACGACCGCGCCTTTCTCGACGCCACCGTCTCGGAGATTCTGCATATCGAACACGGGCGTCTGAAGCGCTACGCCGGCGATTATTCGGATTTCGAGCGCCAGCGCGCCGAGCAGCTTTCCCTGCAGCAGAAGCTGCACGACAAGCAGCAGGCGCAGGTGGCGCACATGCAGAAGTTCATCGACCGCTTCCGCGCCAAGGCGACCAAGGCGAAGGCCGCGCAGAGCCGCATCAAGGCCCTGGAGAAGCTGGAGCGCATTGCCCCGGCCCACGTCGATTCCGGCTTCGAATTCGAGTTCAAGACACCGCTGAAGCTGCCGAACCCCATGGTGCTGCTGGAAAACGCGGCTTGCGGCTACGAGGAAACCACCATCCTGAACGCGGTCTCCATGAGTCTGCGCCCGGAGTCCCGGGTCGGCCTGCTGGGCCCCAACGGCGCCGGCAAGTCCACGCTGATCCGCACCCTGATGGGGGAACTGCCGGCGCTTTCCGGCCACGTTCAGCGGGACCCGGACCTGAAAGTCGGCTACTTCCACCAGCAGCAGGTGGACCGGCTGGCCGCCGACGAAAGCCCCTATCAGCTGCTCCACCGCCAGCACCCCAACTGGAGCGAGCAGCAGTTGCGCAACGAACTGGGGCGCTTCGGTTTCCACGGCGACAATGTGTTCGACCCGGTGGGCCGCTTTTCCGGCGGCGAGAAAGCACGCCTGGGCCTGGCGCTGATCGTGCACCAGAAGCCCAGCCTGCTGCTGCTCGACGAGCCCGCCAACCACCTGGACCTGGACATGCGCGAAGCGCTGACCATGGCACTGCAAAGCTTCGAGGGCGCGGTGGTGCTGGTGTCCCACGACCGCCACCTGCTGGAAACCACGGTGGACGAATTCCAGCTGGTGGCCGAGGGCGGCGTGCGCCCGTTCGACGGCGACCTGGACGACTACGCCCGCTGGCTGCAACAGTCGCGCCGCGAGGCCAAGGCCCCCGCCGGCGACAACAAGACCGCCGGCAAGGACGACGCCAAGCAGCGCCGCCAGGACGCCGCCCGCCTGCGCGAACAGCTCAGACCGCTGAAGAAGGAAGTGGACAAGCTGGAGAAGCAACTGGACCGGCTGGGCACCGAACTGAGCGAGGTGGAAACCGCGCTGGGCGACGAAACCCTCTACACCGACCCGGCCCGCAAAGGCGAGCTCAGCGAGTTACTGAGCCGCCAGGGCGACCTGAAAAGCCGCCACGAAGAGTCGGAGATGGCGCTTCTGGAAGCCATGCAGGCCCTGGAAGACGCCGAAACCGAATAGCTATTCCTTGCTGAGCAGCGCGGCGCTGCCGGCCCCGCAGGCCACCACGGTTTTCATCATCTGCTCCACCG
>JBFJUC010000240.1:0-4281 GCA_041624875.1 Alcanivorax sp. | reverse complement strand
GGCCTCGATGGTGTGCATGCCGCCCTTGTGCTCCACCTCCACGCCGGTGGCGCGTTTGCCGTCGAAGCGCACCCGGTGCACCAGGGCGCCGGTCATCACCGTCAGGTTGTCGCGTTCCAGGGCCGGGTGCAGATAGCCGCGGGCCACGCCCCAGCGCTCGCCGTCCTTCTGATTGACCTTGTACATCGACATCCCTTCCTGGGTGTCGTTGTTGAAGTCATCGGTGGCCGGGTGGCCGGCCTGCACACCGGCGGTCACGAACGCCTCGCTGACCGGGTGGCGGTATTTAAGCTCGGCGATATTGAGGTTGCCGTTAACGCCGTGGAACGGGCCTTCGCCGCCGGGCTCGTAGTGTTCGCAACGCTTGAACAGCGGTAGCACGTCTTTATAGCCCCAGCCGGGGTTGCCGAGCGATTCCCAGTGGTCGTAATCCCAGGGGTGGCCGCGGGTGTAGCACATGGCGTTCACTGCCGAGGAGCCGCCCAGCGTCTTGCCGCGGGGAATATAAATTTCACGGTTATTGAGCGCTTTCTGCGGTACCGTGTAATAACGCCAGTTGCGGGCGTTGGAACGCATCAGCCAAATGATCCCGGCAGGGATGCGAATGAACAGGCTGTTGTCCGCGGGGCCCGCTTCCAGCAGGCAAACACGGGTATTGGGGTTCTCGGACAGCCGGTTGGCCAGGACGCAACCGGCGGAGCCGGCGCCCACGATCACATAATCAAACTGCATGCCGCTCGCCTATGTTCAGTGCCAATTTCAATCAGTATATAGCCTGTAGCGCGCTCCTGTTATTGACCTTGTGTATCCGCGCCACGGCCAATGCGGCGCCGCCGCCGGACTGGCGGCACGTGGCCTTCGAGGGCGAGACCCGCTACCAACTGACCGACGCCGGTTGCTGGCGGGCCAGCGCCCGCGCCAGCGCCTCGGGTCTGGTGCGCGAACAGGCGGTGAATCTGGTCCGCACTCCCTGGTTGAACTGGCGTTGGCGGGCCGCTGAAACACCAGCCTGGCCGGCAGCGAACGAGCAGAGCAAGCAGGGCGATGATTTTCTGGCGCGGGTTTATGTGATCAAGGAGGGTTGGGTGCCCTGGCGCACCCGGGCGATCAACTACGTCTGGTCGCGCTCGCATCCGCCCGGCACTCACTGGCCCAACCCCTACGCCGGGCAAGCGGAAATGGTGGTGGTCCAGGGGCCGGACAGGGAAACCGGGCAGTGGCACCGGTTCAGCCGGGATGTGGCCGCTGATTTCAAGCGCTTCCATGACTTGGAAGTGGACAGCGTGGACGCGGTGGCGATCATGACCGACACCGACAATACCGGTGTGGCCGCCGAAGCCTGCTATGAACTGCCGTCTTTTTCCGCGCAGCCGCGGCATCCCCGGCCGTCTGAACGGTAATCACGGTTGCGGACCCTGATTAAGGCTGTTTATTATTCAGGCAGCCGTTTTTCTTTACCTGCTTTCTGATTAGCCGGTCGGGGTCGATTAATCAGAGATCAGGACAGTACCCGCGCCACCCGCCGGCGCGTGCTTTTGAGGCTTGGCGTCGGTGCCTTTTCCCACCGCCGCCCGCCCCCTGTCGCAGAATCGTCACGCTTAAAGACTTTCATGACTCCGCGGAACGCGGAAGAAAACGTCGGAACAGGCGAAGGTGCCTATGAGTGAGCGTATTTTGCGGTTGGACAAGGCGGGCACGCCGGTGGAATGGCTGGATTGGCAAGCCGCCGCCGTGCTGTACGCCCGGGGTCTGGTGACCTGGACCCTGGGCGATGTGATTTTCAACCTGCGCGGGGGCATGAGCCGCGTCACCGGCGACCGGTCCCGGCTGTCCCTGCATTCCATCATTGCCTGCGACGGCATCGCCAGCCCGCGCCGCCGCACCCGTCCGCCGCTCACCAATCGCGCCTTGTTCCGGCGCGATCAGCACCTGTGTTTGTACTGCGGCAAACCCTACCCCGAAGCGCTGCTCACCCGTGACCATATCCGCCCCACCTCCCGGGGCGGCAAGGATAACTGGCTCAACGTGGTCGCCGCCTGCCGGCGCTGCAATCAGCATAAGGGCGACCGCCTCCCGGAAGAGATCAACATGGAACTGCTGGCGCTGCCCTATGTGCCGAATATGGCGGAATATCTGGCGCTGATTAACAGCCACCGCATCCGCGGCGACCAGATGGCGTTTTTGCGCAGCCAGTTCGGGAAAAACAGCCGTCTATTGCTCTAACGAGGGTGAAGTGCGTGAATTTACTGTGAAGGCCGTTGTTTTGTAAAATAATGCCTCCGCAGGCACTGGTTCAGGCCCCTGTGTGAAGAGCATTGCTTGTTTGTTCACGCGGCTGCTGGCAACTTACACGTTATAATTATAGTGACGTTTGGGAAGCCACCTTGGCGCGTTTTTCTCTGTTTATCGTTTGCTTGCTTCTGCCTTTGACGGTGTCCGCCGGGCTCCGTTCCGCCGCCTTTTACTATGGCCCGGACATCCCCTGGAATGAGCTGGCCGCGTTCGATCTGCCGGTGGTGGAGGCGGCGCAGAGTGACGCGCCCCCCGAGGATTTGGTGGGGCAGTTCTATGCCTATGTCAGCCTGGGCGAAGTGCTGCCTTCGAGGGATTACGCCTCCGGGATCAAGCCGGCGTGGATTCTGGGCGAAAATCGTGACTGGCAAAGCCGCGTTCTGGATCTGACCAACGCGGAATTGCGCGGTTATCTGCTGGAAGAGGTGATTGCCCCCTTGTGGGCGCAAGGCTACCGGAAGTTCTTTTTCGATACCCTCGACAGCTATCGCCTGATCGAGGGGACCGCCAGCGATCTGGACGCCCAGCGTGAGGGCCTTAGGACGCTGATTAATGCGATTGCCGAGACCTTCCCGGGTGCCCGGTTTATTCTGAATCGTGGTTTTGAGCTGCTGCCTGCTGTCCATGAACACGTGGATGCGGTCGCGGCGGAGTCGTTGTATCAGCGCTGGGTGCCCGCGGAGAAGCGCTACCAACCGGTCCCGGAAGATGACCGCCAGTGGCTGCTCGACCGCTTCGAGGAGGTCCGTGAGCGCTATGGCCTGTCTACAATAGCGATTGATTACGCGCCACCTGGGGACCGCGCCGGCGCCCGCACCCTGGCCGAGCGTATTCAGGCCCGGGGCGTGATTCCCTGGGTCAGCAACCCGGCTCTGGACATGCTCGGGGTGGGGAAGATCGAGGTCATGCCGCGCCGGGTTCTGGCGATTCACGGCGAACCGAAAGGCAGCCCGTGGGAGCAAAGCGAATTGGTGCGCTTTGCCCTGATGCCGATGCAGTTCCTGGGGCTGGTACCGGATATTCGCGATGTCGACGATCCGATGCCCGGAGGTACGCTGAACGGCCGGTATGCCGGCATTGTCACCTGGATCAATGAGCCGGAACGGGTTAGCGGCCGGTTCCGAAGATGGCTGGCATCGCAAGCGGCCAGCGGGATACCGGTGGCGATCCTGGGACAGATGCCACTTGATCCCCGCGACCCGGTAAGCAAGCCGTTCGGCCTGAAAGCGCAGCCGGTGCCCAAGACCCTGCCGCGGATGGTGGCGCAGCATTCGGCCATGGCGTTCGAAGCACCGTTGCCGGCGCTACTGGAGATCGCCACGCCGTTGACCACGGATTCCGGCGAGTCCTGGTTGCAGCTTACCGCCGACGGCCAGGCGTACACGCCGGTGGCGATCACCGCCTGGGGCGGCTACGCCCTGGACCCTTTCGTGGTGCGTTCCACGTTGCCGACCATTACCAGTGAAGAGACCACTGACCGTTGGATGGTCCAGCCACTGACCTTTCTGCGCGCCGCTCTGAGGCTGCCGGCGATGCCGGTGCCCGATGTGACCACCGAGAACGGGCAGCGGCTGTTTTTCGCGCACATGGACGGCGATGGGTTCCCCAATTTGGCGGAGGTGGAAGGTTATCGCGGCCAGGCCGCCGGTGAGGTGCTGCTGCAGGAGATTCTCAAGCGCTATCGGGTACCGACCACCATTTCCGTGGTCGAGGGCGAGGTGGCGAAGACCGGGCTTTACCCAAAACGGGCCGACGAGTTGGAAGACATTGCTCAGCGCATGTTCGAGCTGCCGCACGTGGAGGCCGCCACGCACACCTA
The DNA here is from genome assembly GCA_041624875.1 of Alcanivorax sp. Lineage (GTDB taxonomy): Bacteria > Pseudomonadota > Gammaproteobacteria > Pseudomonadales > Alcanivoracaceae > Alloalcanivorax. The sequence goes on along the minus strand of JBFJUC010000240.1, from coordinate 170 downwards.
CTCGCACCCGTTCTATTGGAGTGAGGCCACCCAGCGACCGGGCGCGATATCGGGCAGCGAAGGCGCACTGCGTCTGAATATCCCCGGCTATGAGCTGGATCTGCAGCGCGAGCTGGGGGGCTCGGCCGACTACATCAAGAAGCGCCTGTTGCCGCCCGGCAAAGAGGTGG
>JBFJUC010000239.1:0-4301 GCA_041624875.1 Alcanivorax sp. | reverse complement strand
TTGAGCCGCCAAGTCGTCCAGCAGCTGCTTGTGTGCGTCGCGGTTCACTTCGCGGCCCAGCACTTGCTCGGCGCCACTCAATGCCAGAGCGGACACCTCTTTGCGCAGCTCTTCACGGGCGCGGTTGATCTCCTGATCGATTTCGGAGTGGGCCTTTTCGATCAGACGCTCACCTTCGGTGCGTGCCTGGTCTTTGGCTTCCTCGACGATCTGATTCGCCCGTTTGTTGGCCTGCTCGATGATTTCGGACGCCTTTTCTTTGGCTTCCTTAAGATTCGAGGAGGCTTTTTCCTGCGCCAGCACCAGATCACGTTCCGCCCGATCCGCGGCGCTCAGGCCCTCGGCAATCTTCTGTTTCCGTTCTTCCAGTGCCTTGGAAATAGGCGGCCAGACGAACTTCATGCAGAAGGCGACGAACAGGAAGAACCAGATGGCCTGGCCAATTAGTGTCGCATTAATATTCATGCCAACACCTCAATCCGCGTTGCATAGATTTCCCAAAATCGGGGCTTGTTTCGAAAAGCGCGATTTACTGGAAAATCAGCAGGAACGCGATAGCGATACCGATAATCGGCACGGCGTCCAGCAGACCGGCGATGATGAACATGCGGGTTTGCAGCATCGGGCCCAGTTCCGGCTGACGTGCCACGGATTCCAGGAAACGACCGCCCATCAGGCCGAAACCGATACCGGCGCCGATGCCCGCCATGCCAGCAACCAGTGCCGCCGCGAGAAGGTTCACATCTTCCATTTTACACTCCCGTTAAGTGCTTAAGTTGAGTTAAGAAACCGCTAAATCAGTGCTCTTCCACCGCCATGCTCAGATAAACGATGGTCAGCACCATGAAGATAAAGGCTTGCAGGGTGATCACCAGAATGTGGAACACGGCCCACGGCCAGGCGGCGACCGCCTGCCAGGTGCCCATCATGGCAGCCACCAGAATGAATACGAATTCACCGGCGTACATGTTGCCGAACAACCGCAGACCCAGGGACACCGGCTTCGCCAGCAAGGCGATGACTTCCAGTACCAGGTTGATGGGCAGCAGCAGCACTTTGCCGAAGATATTGTTGGCCTCGAACGGCTTGAAGCTCAGCTCACCGAGGAAACCGCCCACGCCCTTCACCTTGATGCTGTAGAAAATCACCAGCAGGAACACGGAGATGGACATCGACAGAGTAATGTTGGGGTCGGTGGTCGGCACGATGCGGAAGTACGCTTCGTGAGAGGTCCAGCCGAAGAAGGAGGTCATGATCCACTGGAAGGTGAGCGGCACCCAGTCCACGGGGATCAGATCCATCAGGTTCATCAGGAACACCCAGCAGAAGATCACCAGGGAAAGCGGGGCGATCAGCTTGCTCTTGCCGTGGAACGAATCACGGACCTGGGTATCAATGAACTCAATGATGATTTCGACGAAATTCATGAAACCGGTGGGGATACCGGCGCTGGCCTTGCGCGCGCCCAGCCAGAACAACAGGCACATGATGATGCCGAGACCGCCGGACCAGGCCAGGGAGTCCACGTGAAAAGCCATGAAGCCCATGTCGGACGCTTCCTGCGCGTTGCAGGCGAAGGTCCAGGTGGCGTCATTCAGAGTTTGTTCATGACCGTGACAGGTACGCTCGTAACCCGCGGGCAATTGGCCATAGGTGAGATTTCCCAGATGGTGCTTGATGTACTCGCTGGCGGAGCTCGCTGCCATATCGATACCTACAGTCAGTCCAGTCTAATCGTCTTGCCCGTACCGCTCTGTCTCGAGCCTGCGTTCCAAGCGTGCCACCTGAACCCAGCCGGCGATCTGCGCAAGCAGAAAACCGGGAAACAGAACCGCTACATGTGCTAGCTCGCGCATCACGGCGACCTTCGCGAAGGTCAGCCCGAAAAGCGCCAACATGATGACTACTTTGCCGGCTTCCGCTCTCATGGCGGCGCCGGCCATGCGCTCAGGCGCACGATTACCCGGGTGCAGCCAAACTTGAAAGCCGCCCCAGGCGTAAGCGATCAGGCTGATAGTGCCGCCCCAGAGCGCCGTCAGGCCCAAGCTGGTGCCGGCGATCACGGTGACCAGAGCGGCGAAAAGGATCACGCTGCTGATCTGGGCGCGCATCAACCCCCAGAACAGTGTTCTGCGGGCTCGCTCATCGAAATTGGCCACCGTGCTCCCGTGTTTAGCTGCTGACGCCGCCGAAGCGTTGTCAGGAGAAGGTCGCGGGTACCCCCTGATCTTTGGCGCGGGAAGTATATGGGGAAGGCATGGAGGTATCAACCGGCGCAGGCCAATTGTCGGCCTGAAAAGGCCGGAATCAGCTCAAAAAACGAACACCTGGACGCAACTATACAGAATCACACTCGGTGTTTGCGGTTGTGGTGTCTATATGTACGCCCATGGACCGATTTAGTCAAGCAACCTGACATTAGTCAGGAAATGAATCCGCCGGTCACTTGATGTGCGCCAGAATGCCGTCCAGTTCGTCCAGGTTGTTGTAGCTGATCACCAGTTTGCCCTTGCCAGCGTTACCCTGCTGAATCTGCACCGGGGCGCCGAGGCGGTCGGACAGGTCATTGATCAGATGCCGCACGTTCGGGTCTTCCTTGGCCGGCGCCGGTTTGGCGGGCTTTTCCTTCTCGAATTCGCGCACCAGGGTTTCGGTCTGGCGCACCGACAACCCCTTGGCGACCACGGTGCGCGCGGCCTCCACCTGCTTGGCGCCGGTCAGCGACAACAGGGCCCGGGCGTGGCCCATTTCCAGGTCACCGTGTTCGAGCAGTTTTTTGACGTCCGCTTCCAGGCTCATCAAGCGCAGCAGGTTGGTGACCATGGCGCGGGATTTGCCCACCGCGTCGGCGACCTGCTGGTGGGTGAGGCCGAATTCTTCCTTGAGCCGGGCCAGCGCCAGGGCCTCTTCCATCGGGTTGAGGTTTTCGCGCTGAATGTTCTCGATCAGCGACATGGCGATGGCGGCTTCATCCGGTACTTCCCGGATTACCGCGGGGATCGAATCCAGCTCGGCCATCTGCGCCGCCCGCCAGCGGCGCTCGCCGGCGATGATTTCGTAGCGGTTGTCACCCAGCGGGCGCACCACGATGGGCTGCATCACGCCCTGGGCACGGATTGATTCGGCCAGCTCTTCCAGGGCGTCGGCGGACATGTCCTTGCGCGGTTGATAGCGACCGCGCTGCATCAACTCCACCGGCAGGTGGCGCAGGTCGCCGTCGCGGGGCGGGCGCTGGGCCTGCTGCTCGGTCGCTTCGCCGTCACCGTCGACGCTGACTTCCTCGGGCTGGCGCTGATACGCCTCGTTGCTGCTGAGCAGGGCGTCGAGCCCCTTGCTGAGACCGCGTTTACGCTTTGCCGCCATAGTCGGTGCCTCTACCTCATGCCTGGGATTGCGGAGTTTGCGGAGAGGCCTTGGCGTTTTGCATGGCCTGTTCGCGCCGCAGGATTTCGCCCGCCAGCGCCAGGTAGCTGACCGCGCCCCGGGACTTGGGGTCGTAGGTGATCACCGGCGCGCCGTGGCTGGGCGCTTCCGCCAGCCGTACGTTGCGCGGAATAATGGTGCGGTAGACCTTGTCGCCGAAGTGGCTGATCAACTGGTTGGAAACGTCGTTGGACAAGCTGTTGCGCGGGTCGTACATGGTGCGCAGCAGGCCGCCGATGTGCAGCTTGGGATTGAGCACCGTGCGGATCTTCTCGATGGTGTTCATCAGCGAGGTCAGCCCTTCCAGCGCGTAGTACTCGCATTGGATCGGCACGATCACCGAATCCGCCGCGGTGAGGGCGTTGACGGTAAGCATATTCAGCGACGGCGGGCAGTCGACAATAATGTAGTCATAATTGGCACGGATGCGGGCCAGCGCGTTGCGCAGGCGGAATTCACGCATCTTCATGTCCAGCAGCTGCACTTCCGCGGCGGTCAGGTCGCCGTTGGCGGCGATCAGGTCGAAGCCGGAATCCTTGGGGGTGTCGACCACCGCCTCTTCCACGTTCACTTCGCCCATCAGCACGTCGTGGATGGTGTACTCCGGCTCGTACTTATCCACACCGGCGCCGCTGGTGGCATTACCCTGTGGATCAATGTCCACCAGTAACACCTTCTTGCGCGTCGCCGCCAGGGAAGCGGCCAGATTGACGCTGCTGGTGGTCTTGCCCACTCCGCCTTTCTGGTTGGCAATGGCAAAAACGGTGGTCACTGCGGTCTCCTTATTCCGGCACGTGCGGTCCGGCCCGGCTGGCGATCACCAGCACGCGGGCCTCCGCCAGTCCGGGGACCGACAGAGGCGCCACCCGGGCCCGCCA
>JBFJUC010000238.1:0-4303 GCA_041624875.1 Alcanivorax sp. | reverse complement strand
GCCGCTCGAACCCGCCTGCAATCCCTTTTACAATGCGGGCGATGACAACAACAATGTGATAGACAGTATTCCAGGGACGTAAAGGATTCTTATTGTGGCCGATTCAGCATTGATCTATCTGGCCCCGGGGGCATTTCAGGAGGCACTGGCGGACGCCCCGGTGCTGTTCCAGGAAAGCCGCGCGGACAACCCGCGCCAGGGCAGCCTCGGCGAAGCGCTGGAAGCGCTCTCCGGGCGGGCGGTGAACCTGGTGGTGACCAGCGCCGAGGCGCTGCTCACCAGCGTGACCCTGTCACGCAAGCAGGCTCGCCATTTGCAGCGGGTGCTGCCCTACCTGCTTGAAGAGCAATTGCTGGAAGCGCCGGAGTTTCTCTGGTTCGCCTCCGGCAAGGCGGAGCACGGGCGCTACCCGGTGGCGGTGATCAATCGCCCCAACCTGGAAGCACTGATCCATCTGTGTCGTGAACACCGGGTGCGCCCGCAGAGCCTGAAAGCGGACGCCGACCTGCTGGCCGCGCAGACGCCGGTGCTGATTACCGTGGCGGAGTGGGGCGCCCTGATTCTCGAGCGGGATCAGGCGCTGGTGGCCGACGAAGCTCAGCGTGACGCGGTGCTGGCCCTGCATGGTGACGACGAACTGCACTTCACCCGCCTGGAGGACGCCGCCACGCTTTGCGATCAACTGCAGTCCGCGCTGGCCGCCGATCACGGCGTGGAGATTCTGCAGGGCGCCTTCTCGCAACGGCAGAATCAGGCCAGCGGCCCGTCGCCCTGGCAACCCTGGAAACCGGTCATGGGCCTGGCCGCGGCGGTGTTTTTCATTGCCCTGGCGGCGGTCTGGGCCCAGCAGTGGCGGTACCAGAAAGCGGCCGACGAGACCTTCGCCCAGGCCGCCGAGTTGTACCAGTCCCTGTTCCCCGGCGACCGCGCCACCTCCGGCTTGCGGCGCCAGTTCCAGGCACGCCTGGCGCGCCTGGGCGGTGACGGGGACGCCGGCGGCGGCACCCTGTTCCGCGTTCTGCCGGCGGTGGCGTCGACGCTGTCGGAAAGCGAAGTGGAGCCCAAACGTCTGCAGTTCGACCAGCGCGACGGCAGTCTGCTGCTGGATCTGGGCGCCAAGGAATACAACCAGGTGGAAAAACTGCAGGGCGCCCTGAATGAGAAAGGCGTACGCGCCACGATTGCCAACTACCGGAACGGCGCCACCGGCGTCACCGCCCGGGTGAAAGTGGAGCAGGCGGGATGAATAAGAATCTGCAACAGGCACGGGCAAAGCTGGACGCCAGGCTGGCGCCGGCCCGCGCCTGGTACGAGCAACGGGAACCCCGGGAACAACGCATTCTGCAGGTGCTGGCACTGCTGGTGGCGGCGGCGTTGGTGTACGGGCTGATCTGGCAGCCGGCCTGGGACGCCCGCGATGCGGCCCGCCAGCGCTATCTGGCCAACCAGGAAACCCTGGCGTGGATTGAAAGCAATGCGGACGCGGTGCGTGCGGCGCGCGGTGGCGGCAGTAACGCCGGCGCCGACCTGGGCCCCAACTGGACCAGCAATATCAGCCGCTCGGTGCAGTCCTACGGGCTGACCCTGCGCGGCTTCACGCCGGACGGCAACCGCTCGGTGCGTATCCAGATGGAAAACCAGCCGGCCAGCGAGATGCTGCTTTGGCTGCAGGCCATGGAAGAGAAGGGACTGACCCTGGCGACCATGGAAATGAGCGCCGGCGACAAACCGGGCACCGCCTCCCTGCGTGCCACCCTGGCGCGCTGATCCGTGGCGAAAAAAGCCACCCGAAAAGCCGCGCACCGGCCCGCCGCTGTCGCCGGCGGTGCCGCGCTCACCGCCTGGTTTTGTTACGCGCTGACCACGGTGGTACTGGCCCTGGGTGTCACCAGGGCCCTCTATGCTCGGGCCGATTACGGCTATGGCTTCTGGTACGACGTGCTGGATATTGACCAGCACATTGACGAGTACGGGCCCCTGAACCGGTACCAGCGGCCGGACCTGGAAGCACTGGATACCCCACACCACGTCGAGCTGTTTCACCAGATCAGGGTGGCGGTGCACGACGGTGGCGAGGGACTGGCTTCGATTCACTACCCGGACCGTCAGGGCGCCCGGGTGACGCTGTTGCGGCCCGCCGAAGTGCAGCATCTGCGCGACGTCGCCCACCTGATCGGCAGTGGCCGCTGGGCCCTGGCGGTGGCGTTTCTCGCCTGGCTGCCGCTGGCCGCCTGGGTGGCCCGGCGGCCCGCGCCGGATTGGCGGCGGCGGGCGCTGGTCGCTGTGACCCCGTTGCTGGCTATGGTAGTTTGGCTGCTCGTTGCCGGGCCTGAAGCGGTGTTCTATCAGTTCCATATCTGGTTGTTTCCCGCCGAACATGAGTGGTTCTTCTACTGGCAGGATTCATTGATGAGCACGCTGATGAAGGCGCCGGTGCTGTTTGGCGGCATTGCCGTGGTGCTCGTGGGGGGCACCCTGGTTCTCACGCCGTTGTTTTATCGTGGCGGTCTCTGGCTGATCGGGCGCCTGCGCCACGGCCCACTCTGATAATTAGAGATTCATGAGCATAGATGTATTGGCCGCCGACGAGCGCGGCGACGAGAACGTGCAACGCTGGCTGGCTGCCGGGTTGCCGGTGCCGCCGAGCTGGCGCATTTCCCGTCAGGCAGTGCTGGAGCAGGACACCGACGGTTTGGTGCGCCGGCTGCGCGCCTTGCCCCGCATGTTCAACGGCGAGCGTTACTGGGTGCTCCACCAGGGCGCCATGAACGCGGACTCCCAACGCGAGAGCCTGCTCAACCTGGATTCCGACGACGCCCTGGCGGCGGCGCTGACCACCGTGTTCGGCCGCGACCCGGCGCCCGCGCAGGTGGTGGTTCAGGCATTGCCCCGCCAGCGTGCCGCCGGCGTCTTGTTCACGCGGCATCCTCTGCGGCAGGATCTGCCGCACATGGTGGTCGAAGGTGTGGTCGAAGGCGGTGCGCAACGTCAGCGCCTGATCTTCGACGAGGACGGGCGGCTGGTGTATTGCGCCGACAGCGACGCCCTGGCCCTGGATCAGGCGGTGCCCGCGCCCCAATTACTGGCGCTCGGCGAACAACTCAAACGGGGCTTCGAACGACCGCAGGCCGGTGAATGGATCCATGACGGCGACCAGCTTTGGTTGCTGCAAACCCTGCCGGTGGGATCCCTGCCGGTGCCCAAGGAAGTGTGGACGCGCCGTGCCACGCCGGCCCTGTTCAACCAGGCGCTAACGCCACTCTGGTACACCCTGGCCGGGCGTTGGTTGAAAACCCATTTCTGGCGCCGTCTGGTGGAGAAGCACGGTTGGGACGATCTGGCCCGGGTCGAGCCGTACCGGCGCCAGCAGAGCCATCTCTATACCAACAGCGAATTTTTCCGCCGCCTGCGCGAACACCATCCCGGCGCGGCGGCCAAGGTGCCGCCCGCCTGGCAACCGCTGGAAAGCGTGGCCGGTTACCCGGGCCCCGGCAAGCGGGCAGGACGGTGGCAGCATTGGCGGCAGGCCGGCGAGCTGGCCGTCATCGGCCGCCGGCTGAAGGGCTGGCGGGCGCCGCACCGCGACCGCGAGCGCCTGTGGCGCAGCCTGATGGAACTGGACCGTATCGGTGAGCGTCTGGCCCTCCAGGAGGGCACGCTGGCCTACCTGACTCTGCCCGACCGCCTGCTTGGCGAGCGCGAGCCGATGCCGCTGGCGTTGCTGCTCAGCGATGTGGAAATGGCCGCCCTGCGGGCGGTGCTGGCCGGTGACCAGAGCGCGCTCGAGGCCAGCCGCCTGCGCACCGGGGCGGACCCGGTGCACGCACCGCTGCGCGACAAGCCGGCGCAGTTCCAGAGCTTGCGCACTCCAGAGCAGCCGCCGTCGTTGCGCGATGACCTCCCTGCCGATCTGGATCAAACCCTGTTGCGGCTCGCGCGGCGGGCCCGGGGGTTACGCTTCGCGGTGGGCAACCGGCTGCGCACCCTGTTGGTCGACGTGGCCGCGCTGCTGGTGCGCGACAAGTTGCTCGCCCATCCGGACGACGTCTTCTTTCTCTACTTCGACGAGCTCTGGGAACTGTGGATGCAGGGCAGGGTGCCGGCGTCCGCCTCCGGCGACGTGATCGGCCAGCGCAAGGTGCGCTACCTGGAAGACGCCCATGCCGGCGCCCCGGACTGGAAGATGGACCGCATTGGTTTCGGCTTCGGCGGCGGCGGCCGGCTCAGCCCGGTGCTGCGCGGCGCCACGCTGGTGCCCGGCACGGTAAGCGGGCCGGTGCGTCGTCTGTGCAGCGCCTGGGCG
>JBFJUC010000237.1:0-4306 GCA_041624875.1 Alcanivorax sp. | reverse complement strand
TAATCTTACCCATAACGATTCCTTCTCCTTCACACGGTCCGGGCCTCGAATGACCGCCCGGACGGCTGAAACTGTTTGACTTGCCAGCTATATGGCGGCTGGCGTGTTCTTTTCAAGAGTCCTCGGCGGGCACTCTCAGGTCTTGCTGACCACCACCCGGGCCGGACGAATCAGACGGCCGTTGAGCTGGTAGCCCTTTTCCAGCACCTCGACCACGGAGTTGGGCTCCACATCGGGGGCCGGAATCATGGTCATGGCTTCGTGGTGCTCCGGATTGAACGGCTCACCCTGCGGATCGATCTGTTCCAGGTTGTACTTGGCGAACACATCGAGCAGCACTTTCAGAGTAAGCTCCAGCCCTTCACGGGCCGGCTTGAGCGCTTCGTCCTCGGGATCCAGGGTCGCCAGACCCCGTTCCAGACTGTCCGCCACGGTGAGGATGTCACCGGCGAACTTTTCCAGCGCGAACTTATGGGCGCTTTCCACGTCCCGTTCGGCACGGCGGCGTACGTTCTGCATCTCGGCCTGGGCACGGACATCGGCTTCCGCCAGCGCCTTCTCCACCTTGGCGAGCCGCTCCTGTGTCTGGGCCAACTCTTCTTCCACTGACGGCCCGTCCTCTGGCGACCCGTCCCGCGTCTCGGGCGCGTCCGCGGCCGCGGTCTCCACCTCGCCGGTCACCGCATCGGTGTCGGAGAAGCCCTGCTCGTCCTGGGCCGGGGTCTGCTGTTCGTTCTGTTGTTGCTTGTCCTGTTCGCTCATATCCACTCCACACGTCCCGAATTCTGGGAAAGCGGGCAAAGATATGGGAACGGCGGCGCCGGATTCAAGGGAAATGGAAGCAGTTGATAGTTGATAGTGGACAGTTGATAGCGAAAAGACGCGATATCGGGTCTTCTTGAAGTGGGGCCGTGCACGCGAATGGAGGGCGCGGGCACAGCCTTTACGCCGCAACAAGCGAGACCGCGCCAGCTATCAACTGTCCACTATCAACTATCAACTGCCTTCAGAGTTGGGTGAGCGCGGCGGACAGGATGCGGGCGGTGATGTCGACAGTGGGGATGACCTTTTCGTAGTCCATGCGGGTCGGGCCGACCACGGCCAGGACGCCCACCGGGCCGTTGTCGACCTTGTAGGGCGCGGACACCAGGGAATATTCCTCAAACGGCTGGTAGCCGGACTCGCGGCCGATGAAGATCTGCACGCCGTCCGCTTTCATGCTGCGCTCCAGCAAATGCAGGATGTCGCGCTTGCGGTTAAAGGCATCGAAAAGATCACGGACCTTCTCGATGCTGTCCATCTGGCCGCCTTCGAGCAGATTGGACTCCCCGGACACCACGTAGTCGGAGTCCTTACGTTCCTGGCGCAGCGCCTTACCGGCGATGTCCATGGTCGCCTGCATGAGCACGTCCATCTGCGCCCGGTCCGCGTCCATGGTGCTCAACAGCCCTTCGCAAATGTTGTCCAGGTCGCAACCGGCGTAGGTTTTGTTGATGTAGTTGGCGGCCTGACGCAGCTCCACGTCGTTGTAATCCCGACTGGTGTGAATGATGCGGTTCTGCACCTCGGAGCGGTTGACCACCAGCACCACCAGCACTCGCTGGCCGGAGAGAGGCAGAAACTCAACCTGACGCAGGGTGGTCACGTCCCGGCGCGGCACCGCCACCAGCCCCGCCATGCGGGTGAGTTCCGCCAGGCTCCGGGACGCCTGGGACACCAACGCCTCCGGCGACTGGTCCGGCGCCAGCATCTGCCGCAGCTCCTCGCGCAGGCGGGCGTTGTCCGGTCGCTCCATGGTGCTGGACGCCAGCAGCGTATCCACGTAAAGCCGGTAGCCGCGTTCGGTGGGCACCCGGCCGGCGGACGTATGGGGGCTGGCCAGCAACCCCATATCTTCCAACTCCGCCATCAGGTTTCGGATGGTGGCCGGGCTGACCGAAAGGCCGCTGCCGGTGGCCAGGGTTTTGGAGCCCACCGGCTGGCCGTGGCGGATGTGTCGCTCCACCAGCGCCATCAGCAACCGTTGTTTGCGTTCGTTCAATTCCAACTTGGCCATACTTCTATTACCCGTGATGAACCCTCAGTATAACCACGGAACAGGCATTCTCCGCACACCGGCGCGCCGCCGTCCAGCAGAGGGGCTTACACTGGCCGCCGGAATCGCCTAATATCGACCCACTACTGGCCAAAAGGACAGTCCATGTTCACGCACCTCAGTGTTCGCCACTTCGCCACCGTCGACCAGCTGGAACTGGAGCCCGAGCCCGGCCTGACCGTGATCAGCGGCGAGACCGGTGCCGGCAAGTCGGTGATCATCGACGCGCTGTCGTTGACCCTGGGGGAACGGGCCGACAGCGCCGTGGTGCGCCCCGGCTGCGACCGCGCGGAAGTGCTAACCACCTTCGATGTGGCCGACAACCCGGCGGCCCGGGCCTGGCTGGGTGAGCGGGAACTGGACAACGGCAACGAATGCCTGCTGCGCCGCACGGTGCGGGCCGACGGGCGCTCACGCGCCTACATCAACGGCACGCCCACGCCGCTCACCGAAGTCCGCGAGCTGGGCGAGATGCTGATCAGCATCCACAGCCAGCATGAGCACCAGGCCCTGCTGCGCAAGGAAACCCACCGCCAGTTGCTGGACAACTTCGGCGAGGCCGGCGCCCAGGCGGAACAGGTGCGCGACCACTGGCGCGCCTGGCAAAAAGCCCGCCGCGCCCACGACCAGGCCCTGGCCGGCGCCCGCGAGCAAACCGAGCGCCAGGAGCTGCTGCGCTTTCAGCTCGAAGAGCTGGATGCGCTGGCGCTCACTGAAGGGGAGCTGCCGGAACTGGAACAGGAACAGCAGCGCCTGGGCAACGCGGAAGCGCTGATACGGCTCTGCCAGCAGGCGGTCACCGCCCTGTACGACGGCGACGAAGGCACCTGCAACGACCAGCTCGGCCAGGTCAGCCACTGGGTGGAAGAGGCGCGCCGCAGCGACGACGCCCTGGCCACGGTATTCGACACGGTGGAATCCGCCCGCCTGCAGGTGGAGGCCGCCGCTGATGACCTGCGCCATTATCTGGAAAAGCTGGATCTGGACCCGCAACGCCTCAGCCAGGTGGAAGAGCGGCTCGATCAGACCTATACGCTGGCACGCAAACACCGCCTGCGCCCCGAGGAACTGATCGAACATCACCGCAAGCTGGCCGAGGAAGCCAATACCCTGGAGCATTTCGACGAGCACCTGGAAGCGCTGGCCGCCGCCGAGCAGACGGCCCGCGAAGCCTACATGGAAAGCGCCCGCGCCCTGGGCCGGCGGCGACGGGAGGCAGGCACGCGCCTGACCCAGCAAATCCAGAAGCAGCTCAAAGCGCTGGGCATGAAGGCAGCCCGTCTGGAGACCGTGCTGGAAGAGAGCAAACCCGGACCGGACGGCCTGGAAGAGGTCGAATTCCGCTTTTCCGCCAACCCGGGGCAGCCGCTACGGGCCCTGGCCAAGGTGGCCTCCGGCGGCGAACTGTCCCGCGTAAGCCTGGCGATTCAAGTGATTTGCGCGCGCAACCTGACCGTGCCCAGCCTGGTTTTCGACGAGGTGGACGTGGGCGTGGGCGGTGGCGTGGCGGAGATCGTCGGGCGTCTGCTGCGCGAGCTGGGCGAACACGCCCAGGTGCTGTGCATCACTCACCAGCCGCAGGTCGCCGCCCAGGGACACCAGCACTGGCAAGTGCACAAGATTCAAGGGAAGGACACCACCCACACTCGCATCCAGAGCCTGGACACCGGGGCCAGGGTGGAGGAAGTGGCCCGCATGCTGGGGGGTGTGGAAATCACGGAATCCACCCTGACCCACGCCCGCGAGATGCTGGACAAGGGCCAACGGGTGGCCTGAAAGGGCCGGTTCTAGCGCTTTTTGCCTTTCGGTTTGACGTAGAGGACCAGGGAGTGGTCGACGATTTCGTAGCCGTGCTTCTCGGCGATCATGTGCTGACGATTCTCGATCTCTTCGTCCATGAACTCCACCACTTCGCCGGTCTCCATGCACACCATATGATCGTGGTGTTCTTCATCGGCCAGTTCGAACACGGCGGAGCCGCCCTCGAAGTTGTGGCGCAGCACGATACCGGCCTGCTCAAACTGGGTCAGCACCCGGTATACGGTGGCCAGACCCACATCCTCGCCGGTGTCCATTAAAGCCTTGTAGATGTCCTCGGCGCTGAGATGGCGTTCTTCGGAGGATTCCAGCTGCTGCAGAATTTTCATCCGCGGCAGGGTCACCTTCAGACCCGCTTTTCTAAGATCCTGATTATCCAATGTCTTTGCTCCG
>JBFJUC010000236.1:0-4330 GCA_041624875.1 Alcanivorax sp. | reverse complement strand
TCCACGAAGGATCGTTTCAACTTCATGGTGGCGGTCAGCTCCTCATCCTCGGCGGTGAGCAGCACATCGATCAGGCGGAAATATTTGATCTGTTCCACCTGGGCGAATTGTTTATTCACTTCCCTGATGACGCCGTCGATCAGGTCCAGGACCTCCTTGGCGCGGCAAAGGGACGCGAAGTTGGAGAACGGAACCTGTCGATCCTGGGCGTACTTCTCCACGTTTTCCTGGTCGATCATGATCAGGCAGGTCAGGTATTTGCGCTTGTCGCCGATCACCACGGCATCGGAAATATACGGCGAGAACTTCATCCGGCTTTCGATTTCCGCCGGGGTGATGTTCTTGCCGCCGGCGGTGATGATGATGTCCTTGAGGCGCCCGGTGATGGTGAGCATGCCGTCTTCCAGGCGGCCCACGCCACCGGTGTGCAGCCAGCCGTCGCGAATGTCCTCGGCGGTTTTCTCCGGCTTGCGCCAGTAGCCGGCGAAGACATGGCCGCCCTGGACCAGCACTTCGCCGTTGTCGGCGATGCGTACCTGGGTGCCGGGCAGCGGCTCGCCGACACTGCCGACGTGCTCCCGCTCGCGGCTGTTGAGCGACACCACGCCGGTGGTTTCGGTCATGCCGTAGCCTTCGTACAGCGGCACGCCCAGCGCGCGGAACCAGCGAATCTGGTCCGGTGAGATCGGCGCGGCGCCGGTGGTGCCCCGGCGCAACCGCGCCATGCCGATCAGATCGCGCACATTGCGCAGCACCAGCAGGTTCCAGAATTGGTAGCGCAGCGCGTTCAGCGGCGAGCGCTGGCGCTCGCAGTGCCAGGCGCTGCCGGCGGCCAGGGCCCGGTCGAAGCACCAGCGGCCGAAACCGGTGGCTTCGTCGCGCAGGGTCATCAGCGAGCTGTAGATTTTCTCCCACAGGCGTGGCACCGCGGCGAAGGTGTTGGGGGACACTTCGCGCAGATTTTCGAACACGGTTTCCGGGCTTTCCGCGAAGTTGACGGTGCAGCCTTTGTAGATCGGCACTTCCACCGATACCAGACGCTCGAGAATATGGCACAGCGGCAGGAAGCAGAGTTGGTCGTCTTCTTCGTGGGCTTCCAGCAACGCTTCGCCGGCCGCCAGTTGGACCAGCACGTTCTGGTGGCTGATCATGGCGCCCTTGGGCGCGCCGGTGGTGCCCGACGTATAGATCAGCATGCGGATGTCGTCGGGCCGGCTTTGTTCAATGCTGGCGCTGAATTGCGCTTCCGCGTCGGCGATGCCGTTGCCCAGCTCGTAGAGCTCGTCCAGGAACATCACCATCGGGTCCTGGAAATCACGCAGGCCCTTGCGGTCGAACACGATCACCTTCTTCAGGGTGGGCACCTGGTCGCGCACGGTCAGGTACTTGTCCAGCTGCTCGTCGTTTTCCACGAACAGGAAGGCGGAGCCGCTGTCGTTGACCAGGTAGGCCAGCTGTTCGGCGCTGTCGGTGGTGTAGACGCCGTTACTGATGCCGCCGGCGCCGGCGATGCCCAGGTCGCAGTAGAGCCATTCCTTGTTGTCTTCGCTGAGGATGGACACCGGCTGTCCGCGTTCCAGGCCCAGCGACATCAGCGCCACGCCGATGGCGCGGGCGTGCTGGTAATAGTCCTGCCAGCTGTAGCTCTGCCAGATGCCCAGGTCCTTTTCGCGGTGGGCGATGCGCTCGCCCCGTTCCAGGCATTGCTGGCGCCAGAGTTTGACCACGGTATCGCAACCGTGGAGAAGGGTCGGAGTGGTATCGGTTGCAGTCATCATCAGCGCCAGGTCTTCTTTCGTTTCCAGCGTTTTTCCGGTCGGTCATCCCCCGCCGACTGGCCCAGATAAAATTCTTGAATATCGTCGCTGGCGAGCAGGTCCCGGGCACTGCCGTCCATGACGATGCGCCCGGTTTCCAGCACATAGCCGTGGTCGGCGGTGTTCAGCGCCACCCGCGCGTTCTGCTCCACCAGCAGCAGGGTGACACCCTGTTCTTTATTGAGCCGGCGGATGATGGCGAAAATTTCCTGCACCAGCAGCGGCGACAGGCCCAGGGAGGGTTCGTCCAGCAGCATTAGCGAGGGGCGCGACATCAGCCCCCGGCCGATGGCGAGCATCTGTTGCTGGCCGCCGGACAGGGTGCCGGCGGGCTGGTTGCGCCGTTCCAGCAGCATGGGAAAGTAGTCATAGACCATTTCCATGTCGCGGCGGATTTCCGCTTTGTCGCGGCGCGTGTAGGCGCCCATGCTCAAGTTCTCTTCGACACTGAGAAACGGAAACACCTCACGGCCTTCCGGGACGTGGGCGATGCCCTGGCGGACCAGCCTGTCCGGCTCGCGGCCCTGTATCATTTCACCGGCCAGGGAAATGGTGCCCTTGCGCGGCGACAGGGTGCCGGAAATGGTTTTCATCAGGGTGGTCTTGCCGGCGCCGTTGGCACCGAGGATCGCCACCACCTTGCCTTCGAAGACGTCGATGGACACGCCCCTCAGAGCCATCACCGGCCCATAGAAGGCTTCCAGGTTCTGTACTTGCAGCAGCGGAGAGGCGTCGCTCATGCGGTCTCCTCCGTACCCAGATAGGCTTCAATCACCTTGGGGTCCGCCTGCACTTCGGCGGCGGTGCCCATGGCCAGAGGCCGGCCTTCCGCCACCGCCAGTACCCGGTCGGACACGCGCGACACCAGGCTCATATCGTGCTCCACCATGAGGACCGTCAGGCCCAGGTCTTTCTGCATATCCTCGATCCACCAGGCCATGTTCTGGGTTTCCTCCACGCTCAGGCCGGAGGCCGGCTCATCCAGCAGAATCAGCTTGGGCTCACTGGACAGGGCGCGGGCGATCTCCACCACCTTGCGCACCCCGTAGGGCAGGCCGGCGATCAGTTTGTCGCGGTAGGCGGCCAGGTCGAGAAAGTCGATCACTTCCTCCACCTGGCGGCGGTGTTCACGCTCGCTGCGGCGCACCTTGGGCAGAAAGAACAACTCTTCGAACCAGCGTGTGTCGCGGCGGCAGTGACGGCCGATCAGCAGGTTCTGCAGCACCGAGGAGTGGTCGAACAGTTCAATATTCTGGAAGGTGCGGGCGATGCCCATCCCGGCCACGTCGTGGGCCGGGCGACCGGTGATGTCCTCGCCGTCAAAAATAATGCGGCCGCCGCTGGGTTCGTACAGCCGGCTGATCAGATTGAAGATGGTGGACTTGCCGGCCCCGTTGGGGCCGACCAGGGTGAACACCTCGCCGGGCTCCACGTCGAAGCTGACGCCGTCCACCGCTTTTACGCCACCGAAGGAAATGGATAGGTCCTTAACCTGTAACAGACTCATCGTTGGCGCTCCGTTTTCAGGTAGGTGCGGGTGCGCCGGAACATGCCCTTGCGGTACAGCGGGAACAGCTGCAGCCAGGTGCGGACCTTGAACCAGACGCCGTAAAGGCCGCGCGGCTCATAAATCACCATGAGCAGAATCAGCAACGCGAACAGGGCGGTGTCCATCCCCGGGTAGGCGGCGATGGAAATACCCGCGGTGTTGTTGAGGAAGTCGCGCAGCATGGCGATGCTCTGCGGCAGCAGCACCACCACGATGGCACCGAAAAAGGCGCCGTGCACCGAGCCCAGCCCGCCGATCACCACCTGCAGCAGCAGGGTGATCGAGATCAGCACCAGGAAGCTCTCATAGTTCACTGCCTGCGCGAGGTGAGCGTAGAGGGCGCCGGCCAGGCCGGTCATGGCGCAGGACAGGGCGAACGACAAGGTCTTGGCGCGCGCCACGTTCACCCCCAGAGCGCGGGCGGACACTTCGCTGTCGCGTACCGCCAGGAAAGAACGGCCGGAAGCGCTGCGCAGCAGGTTCAGGTAGCCCAGCGTCACGATCACCAGCACCGTCAGGCACAGGTAGTAGAAGGCCTTGGGGCTGGAGTAGCGGTCGATGGTCATGCCGAACAGGTCGATGGGCGGGGCGAACAGGCCGGCCACGCCGCCGGTCACCGGCTCGGCGATAATCGACAGGTCCTCGATAATGATGCTCAACGCCAACGTGGCGATGGCCAGGTAAATGCCGCTCATGCGCAGAATCGGCCGGGAGATGATCGCACCGAGCACCCCGGAGGTGACGGCGCTGGCCAGCAGGGCGGGAATAAAATGCCAGCCGCGCATCATCAGCGCCAGATTGGTGAAGGCACCGATCGCCATGCAGGCGGCGTGGCCGAGGCTGACCTGCCCGGTATGGCCGCTGATCAGCATCAGCCCCAGCCCGGCCAGGGACCAGATCAAAACCGCGGTGAGCTCGCCCAGGTAGTAGACGCCCAGCAGCCAGGGCGCGGCCAGCAGCAGCG
>JBFJUC010000235.1:0-4355 GCA_041624875.1 Alcanivorax sp. | reverse complement strand
GGATGACCGACCTGGAGGCCACCGCCCGTTACCAAAACGCCTACTTGCGCATCGGGGCCTATAACCTGGAGGATGAACTGGCGGCGGATTACGGCATCAAAGCCACCAGCAACCTCAGTTATAACGCCTACCCCCTGCCGGAACGGCACTACCGGGTAAGTCTGGGAATGGAATTCTGACCATGAGCGACAGCAAGGACGACAAGACCCGCATCAACCGGGTGATCACCCGCAGCGGCGACGACGGCCACACCGGTCTGGCCGACGGCAGCCGGATCGCCAAGGATCACCCGCGCATCCAGGCCCTGGGTGCGCTGGACGAGCTGAACAGCGGCCTGGGCGTGCTCCGCGCCCGGGCCCTGGACGCGGACCTGGACGCACTGCTGCAGCGTATCCAGCATTTACTGTTCGACCTGGGCGGCGAATTGGCGGTGCCGGGCACCGTCACCCTCACCGACGCCGATCTGGTGGAAGTGGAATCCCAGGCCGACACGCTCAACGCGGAACTGGCACCGCTCAAGGAATTCGTGCTGCCCGGCGGCCACCCGGACGCCGCCTGGTGCCACCACTGCCGCACGGTGGCGCGGCGCGCGGAGCGGGACCTGATCGCGGTCGGTGACGACGACCAGATCAACCCGGTGAGCCGCGCCGTGCTCAACCGCGTCGGCGACCTGCTGTTCGTGATGGCCCGCGCCATCAACCTGCGCACCAACACCCAGGAGCCGCAGTGGGTACAGCGTAAGGATCGTTAGCCGAGCCCTTGAGGCGCGGGCGGGCCCGCTCCCACACCGCTATTCACCCAGCATGAACAGTTTGGCTTCCAGCCCCCTCAGGCTGAACGGGTAGCCGTTGAGGATAGGCCGGTCATTATTTCTGCAGAAATCCAGAAAGTTGAGAAGAAAGTGAGACAGGTTAATCGACGACAGCGCCCATACCTCCGGACGCTTTTCGATTTTGGCTATACCCTCAACCTTGCGCCCCGGGAAGCCGACCTGGTAGAACCCCACCCTTTCAGACATAAGACGCAGATCCAGTTCGGCTTGCAGGCTGTATTCCTGGAAAAAGCGGCCAATGGCAAAGGACACCCGGCTGTCCATCATCACCAATCTGTCAGGGAAAAGGCACGCCCATACCTTGGCCCAGCCGGAATTCATATGGGTAACGCCCTCATGATTCCCGGCACCCAGAATATCAACATGCGCGCGTAGAACGTTCAGCAAGGACCGCGACGCGTAAAGCTTCTCGACCGTGGGCTTGTTGTACTTTCTCCGACCCACCGGATAATAAATTTTGCCGCTGTCCATGATCACCGATACCGCTTCCAAGCATCGGTCCTCGTCCTCGTTATCCAAAGCCAGTGCCAGTTCGTTGCCGGCGATCGACAGGATCTGCGACAGGTCGGAGAACGACCGCCCCGTGCGATGCCGTTCATGCAACCACGAATAGGTCTGCCGCAACCTGAAGCGCCAGATATATTCCGGGTTTCTGGCTTCCAGACGCGTCGCGATAAAATCGAACAGACGGTGCTCTAACTGCGCGCCCTCCACTTTCATGGTCTGACGCAGCACCGCCCTTTTTGCCGCGGTCAACGAGAACACACACTTCTTCAGCTCCGCAAGGCGGTCATACCGGCGCGGGTCCTTGATACGGTAAAAGCGGTCATGGGCGCCGGAATAGTCCATGCAGAACAGCTGTATAAACCGCAGGCAAGCAAAGGTTTTACCGGGTTGTGAAATGCCGGGTATCGATGAGTCGGCAAGGTCACGAAGGTCCCTGTAACTGAACGACACCGGCAACCGACCCGCGTTGCGAAACATGGCCTCGTGATTAAAAATACGGCGCTTTATCTCCGGGGCGTTAGGCTCCGGATCCTCAGGAAGCAATGTCATACTCTTCCAAAAACCGGAAATTACTCTTTAACCAATGCTGAAAACGCCGGCGCAGCTCGTCGTCGCTGGGCACTGGAACCTGTATCCATTCACAGCGTTGGCGTACGCCAAGCCGGAACGCTTCGAAAGCGCCATGCCGACGCATGGAAAACCATTTTTTTTGCCCGCGTTGTGCCGTCACGGACACATTGATACCCCTGGGCTTATCACGCCGGGTTACCGTGATGCCAATGATCCCGAAGCTGTTGTCTTGCGGCTTCAGCTTACTGAGCTCGTTCACCGAGACACGCCGCAGCTTAGGCGCGGCGCCGAGCGTGCCCTGGCGTCTGAGCGCGCGAATCTGAGCGTCCCGCCAGGCCAGGGCCGCTTGAAGGGCGGCGTGCTGATCAGAATACCGGTTGTCTCGAAAGCATTTTCTGAACTGTCTTTTACGGCCTTTTTCGTCCACGTAGGGCAGCGCGCACCACCAGAATCCGCAGGCCTGCTTTCTGTAGATATACCGGTATGGGTTCCCCGTTTTTTTATTATTAACTTCGTGCATTTTTTAAACTTCCTTATTACCGGAACAATTATGTCTGTCCCTTTTTTATAATCTATTTTTGTTGCGCGAAGAACCTAACATCACCCTGATATTAACTTCCACAATAATTCACCGAAGAGACAGACCCGGCGGTCATATATATCCAGGATTTCCTGGATTTTGAAAGAATGTGCAAGGCGCTGGGTCGTGGGGCCGGCAGGGCTTAGACTGGCACCATGGGCATCCGCAACAAGCTTTTCCTCACCTTTCTCGGCACCTTCGTGGTACTGATCGTGGCCGCGAGCGGGTTCTATTTCTTTGCCTTCGAGCAGAGCCTGCGCAAGTACATCGACGAGCGGCAGCAGGCGCAGGTGGAACGCCTGGCCGACCATCTCGGCGTGCTTTACGCGCAACGGGGCAACTGGGATTTCCTGCTCAGCGACCCGCGCGTGCTGGGCCGGCTGTACTGGCTGGCCGGCGACCGTAACACCGACACCGAGCCGGGCAAGCGCGACCGTCGCGACGCGCCCCGCCATCTGAGCCTGCTGGCGGCGGACCGGCGCCCGCTGATCGGCCCACCGCCGCCGCAACAGTTCAGCCGCCTGGTGCCGATCCGCACCGACAACGACCTGGTGGGCTGGCTGGCGTACCCCGATCAGGAGGCGATCCGCGACAAGCTCGACCGGCGCTTCCAGGAGCGCCAGCTCAATTTCGCCGGCTGGATGGCCCTGGTGGGGCTGGCCCTGTCGTTGCTGGTGTCCTGGCTGCTGGCGCGCCATCTGGTGGCGCCGGTGACGGCGCTCAGCGCCCACACCCGCAAGTTGCGCGAAGGCGACTATCAGACCCGGCTGGGCAGCCGGCGCCGCGACGAACTGGGCGATTTGATCCGCCATGTGGACAGTCTGGGCGAGCGCCTGGACCAGGGTCAGAAGGCGCGTCAACGCTGGTTCTCGGACATCGCCCACGAGCTGCGCACGCCGCTGTCGGTGCTGCAGGGCGAGCTGGAAGCGGTGGTCGATGGCGTGCGCCCGCTCAACCACGAAACCATCGCGGCGCTGGAATCCGAGGTGCGCCAGCTCACCCACCTGGTCAACGACTTGCATGACCTGGCCCTCGCCGACGCCGGTAACCTGCGCTATCACTTCACCGCGCTGGATCTGGACGCGCTGTGCGAGGACGCCGTGGACGCGGCGCGCCCGGCGCTGGGCCGCCGGCGCGTACGCCTGCGCACCGATCTGAGCCCGGCGCGGGTCAACGGCGACCCGGTGCGCCTGCGTCAGCTGCTCGATAACCTGCTGCAGAACAGCCTCAAGTACACCGACGAAGGCGGCGAGGTGCAGCTCACCCTGGACGGAGACGGCGGCGACTGGCGCCTGACCCTGAACGACAGCGCGCCGGGCGTGCCCGACGATGCCCTGCCCAAACTGTTCGATCATCTGTACCGGGTGGAGAGCTCCCGCAACCGCCAGACCGGCGGCGCCGGCCTTGGCCTGGCCATTGCCCGGCGCATCGTCGAAGCACATGGCGGCACTATGACAGCGGACCATAGCCCGCTGGGCGGTCTTAGAATTACGGTGCGGTTGCCCCGCTAAAGGAACAAAGCATGGCGAAAATTCTGATCGTCGAGGATGAACCCCGGCTGGCGCAATTGCTGGCGGATTATCTGCGCCACAGCCATTTCGAGCCGGAACAGACGGCCAGCGCCGTCGACGCCGAACGGCGCGTACGCGACGGTGACTTCGACGCGGTGCTGCTGGACTTGATGCTGCCCGATGGCGATGGCATGGAGGTGTGCAAGACGATCCGGCGTTTCTCCCAAGTGCCGATTCTGATGATCACCGCCCGGGTGGAAGAGGTGGACCGGCTGCTGGGCCTGGAGATCGGCGCCGACGACTACATCTGCAAGCCGTTCAGCCCCCGGGAAGTGGTGGCGCGGGTGAAAGCGGT
>JBFJUC010000234.1:0-4358 GCA_041624875.1 Alcanivorax sp. | reverse complement strand
GCGGTGCAGGTCGAAGGTGCGTTTGTGGCCGCCGGCGCGCCAGCGGATTTGCCAGGCTTTGGCCCAGCGTGTCCAGAAGCGGCGGGGGCGGTGCCGGGCGTCGCGGCGGCGCGGTGGTGGGAAGGTGAGCCAGGCGCCGACGAAGCAGTCCAGGGTCCAGAGCAGGGCGATGAGGCCGAAGACCCAGGTGCCAGTGGTGCCCAGGGCCAGGGAGTGGTGCAGGCGGTAGACGAAGGGCATCAGGTTGCTGAGGCCCTGGCTGAGGTCGCCCCACAGGCGGCCGCCGAGGATTTGGCCGGTGTAGGGGTTTACGAAGACTTCGTCGATGGGCAGTGCTGGCGTGTCCGGTTTGGCGCTGAGGAAAAAGCGCAGCGGGCTGTGGGCGTCCGGGGGCGCGAGCATCATCCAGTGCACATTGGCGTCCGGGTAGGCGGCGTCGATCTGGTCGCGCAGGGCGAAGGGCGAGCGCGGTTCGCTGTACGCGGTCGGGGGCTCGACCTGCAGCCACTGGGGGTTGATCAGGGCGTCCAGTTCGTAATACCACACCAGCAGGGCGCCGGTGAGGCCGGCGATGATCAGGAAGCCCGCCATCACCAGCCCGACGTAGCGGTGCAGTTGCACCAGCCGTTGGCGCATCCTCATTCAGCGTGACCCATTAAAACAGGTACTTCACGCGGGCCAGGTAGGTGCGGCCTTCTTCGCGGATTACGCCGTCGAACGAGCCGGGGGAGAAGATTTCCTCGTCGGTGACGTTGTTGAACAGCAGGTCCAGTTGCAGGGCGTCGGTGACGGCGTAGTAGGCGCCCAGGTCCACCCGGGTGTAGGCGGGCAGGGTGACGCTGTTGTCCGCGTTGGCGGGGCGTTCGTCCACGTAGGCGACGGTGCCGCCCAGGCTCAGGCCGGTGACGGCGTTGAGGTAGTAGCGGCTTTGCAGGGCGGCGGTGTGCAGGGGCACGTTGATAAAGCGGTTGCCTTCCAGGGTGGGGTCGTCGGTGCGCAGCACTTCGGTGTCGGTGTAGCCGTAGCCGGCGCTCAGGTAGAGGTTGCTGGTGGCGTAGCCGTCCACGGTGAGCTCGGCGCCTTGGGAGCGGGCGCGGCCCTGGGCCACCAGGAAGCCGGCGTTGAGCGGGTCGCTGATCGCCATGTTGTCTTTTTCGATGACGAAGCCGGCGGCGTTGATGTTGAGGCGGCCGGCGGTGACGCGCACGCCCGCTTCGTATTGCACGCTTTCTTCCGCGTCCAGGGGCTGGCGGCCGGAGGTGGTGCCTTGCTGGGGCACGAAGGCTTCGTTGCGACTGGCGTAGAGCGAGGTGCTGTCGGTGAGGTCGTAGACCAGGCCGAGCTGGGTGGTCCAGGCGGTTTCGCCGAGCTCGGCGCGGGTGACGGCGTCGCCGGCCATGAAGTCGGTGGTTTTCTGGGATTGCTCCGCGTCGGTGTAGCGCAGGCCGGCGAGCAGGGTCCACTTCTCGGTGAAGGCAATGCGATCCTGGATGAAGCCGGCGAGGATGCGGTCGGTCTGGGTGAAGCCGCGGTCGCGGGCTTTCGTGCTGAGGTCCATGGGGCCGTAGACCGGGTCGTACAGGTCGACCGGGTCCACCATGTACACCTGGGTAGGCCGGGTGCTGTCGGAGTCGCGGAAGTTCACGCCGGCGATAAAGCGGTGGGTCATGCCGGCCAGGGTGGTTTCGCCGCTCAGGTCGAGGATCACTTCGTGGTCGGTTTGGCGGGCGTCGTCGCTGGCGAAGATGATGCGGTTCAGAGTGCGGAAGTCCGCGCCCAGGCCGAATGGGGCGTATTCTTGGAAGTCCTGGTCGTTGCGGGTGTAGGCGTAGCTCAGGCGGGCGTCGATGGTGTCGGTGAGCGCCTGGGTGAGGCGGGCGTTCAGGTAGACGGAGTCCCGCTCGGTGGTGGCGTCTTTCCAGGCCACGTTGAAGTCGTCGCCGTAGTCGCCGTTGGGGTTGGGCTCGATGGCGCCTTCAGCCGGCGCGCCGCCGGGCAGGGCGGTCCATTCGTTGCGCGAGTAGCTGCCTTCCACGGTCAGGTTGGTGGTATCGCTCAGGTCGATGGTCACGTTGGGCGCCACGAACAGGCGCTCGTAGCCCCAGTAGTCCATGGAGGCGTTGCTGTCCTGGTGGGCCAGGTTGAGGCGCGCGCGCACCCGGTCGTTGAGCGGGCCGGTCACGTCCAGGGTGGCGCGGTGGTAATCGTAGCGGCCGTACTCGGCGCCCACTTCCGCCTGGTAGTAGTCCAGCGGTTGCTTGGTGACCACGTTGATGGTGCCGCCCGGTTCCATCTGGCCGTACAGCACCGAGGCCGGACCTTTGAGGATTTCCAGGCGCTCCACGTTGGCCAGGTCCGTGGGGTGGTCGGTCTGTCGGAAGCCCAGGCCGTTGACGGACTGCTCCGCGTTGAAGCCGCGGATCAGGAAGTTGTCGGCGAACATGTCGCGGCCGGAGCCGGACCGGTTGGCGCTGGGGGTGAGGCGCACGATGTCGCCCACGGTGTTGGCCTGGGCCAGCTCGAAGTTTTCCCGGTCGTAGACGCTGACGCTTTGCGGGATGGCTTCCAGGGTGTCGTTCTTTTGGCGGCCGTACACGGAGACCGCGTCCAGGGTGTTGCTCTCTGTCTGCGGCACCGCTTCCAGCCGGTAACCATTCTCCACCCGCACGGCGATGACGCCGCTGCCCGCCAGCAGGGCGCGCAGGGCCTGGGCCGGGGTGTAGTCGCCGCTCAGCGCCGGCGCCTGCTTGCCTTCCAGCAGCGAAGCATCGCCGCCGATGGCCAGCCCGGTTTGCCGGGCCAGGTCGATCACCGCCTGGTCCAGGGGTTGGGCGGGGAGGTTGATGGTGTGTGACGCCTGGGTTTGGGCCAGCGCCGGTTGTGTCAGTAGCAGTGGAGTCAGCAAGCCAAGCAGCAACAGTGCCTTCGGCGCCGTCGTTGCGGTGTTCGGTTTTTGTGAGCGAATCATGGGGGCTCCAGCATGGATATGCGGTGTCTTTACCTATGAAGACAAAGCAGCGGAGCCGATCGGGCAGTGGTGGCGGCAAAATTTTTTGGTCCGCTGCGCGTTAGCGGGAAACGGCTCTTTCGATCACCGACGGGCCTCTCCATTTGGGACGCGGTGCAATGGTGGTGCCTTCCGGGACCGCTCAAGCCATCCCTGGCCGCTGTTAGTTTGGCCCTCCCTGGCCAAACAGCTCCCTCCAGGCACCACCCTTGCCCCGCTCACTTTGCAGCGGAACCGCCACGGGTCATCGATACCGCCAGGACCTAACACAGACCCGCGTTCCTGGCTGGAGAGGGCCGCCTTACTCGATGAACCCGTTTATCGGCCCCGAACGGTAACGTACCAGGGCGTAAGGTAGCGCACTTCCAGGTTGAGGGTGTCGGCGAGCAGGGCCAGGGCGGCGTCGCTGTCGTTGGCGGGGAGCACTCCGGTGAAGCGGGGTGCGTTAGGGGCGGCGAGGGCGTCGTCCAGGGTCAGCAGGCCGGGGCGGTGGCGGGCCAGGCGCTCAATGACTTCCGTGAGCGGCGCTTTGCTGAAGGCCAGGCGGCCGTCGGACCAGTCCGGGCGTTGCCGTGGGGTGGGGGCGCGGGCGAGCACGCCATGGCGGTTCAGGTCCGCCTGTTGGCCGGCGGTGAGCTTGAGGCCGTCGCCGCCGTCCCCGGGTGCCACCGCCACGGTGGATTCCTGCACCGCCACTCGGGTAAAGCCGTCTTCCAGGCGCACGCTGTATCGGGTGCCCAGGGCGGTGGCGGTGAGGTCGCGGGTGACGACCTGGAAGGGCCGGTCCGGGGCCTTGGCGACGGTGGCCAGCAGTTCGCCGCGTACCAGTTCCACGGTGCGGGTGGCGTCGCTGTAGTCCAGGTCGATGGCGCTGCCGCTGTTGAGTACCACCTGGCTACCGTCGGGCAGGGTGAGGGTGCGGATATCCCCGGCGGTGCGGTAGTCGGCGCCCCAGTAGGTCCAGGGCAGTTGCGCGCCGAGCAGCGCCGCGAGCAAGATGGCGCCCAGGCCGGTGAACTGCCGGCGGCGTTGGCGGCGCCGGGCCTGGGCCGGTTCGGTGGCCTGCCACATACGTTGGATTTGCTCAAGCACCTGGCGGCGGCGCGGGTCCTTGGCTTGCCAGGTGTCGCACTCCGCCCGCAGGCGGTCGTGCTCGTCGGCGCCGCTGGTCTGCAGGGCGACCACCCATTCGGCGGCCTGCTGGCGGATGCGGTTCAGCTCGGACACGGCGCGTCCGCCAGGCTGTCGTAGAGGCGCGCGTGGCAGTGGGCGAACGCCTTGGCCAGGTACTGTTTGACGCTGCTTTCGGAGACCGACAACCGGCGCGCGATCTGCCGGTAGGTGAGGCCCT
>JBFJUC010000233.1:0-4360 GCA_041624875.1 Alcanivorax sp. | reverse complement strand
TACCAGGGTATCTAATCCTGTTTGCTCCCCACACTTTCGTACCTCAGCGTCAGTATCGAGCCAGTGAGCCGCCTTCGCCACTGGTGTTCCTCCGAATATCTACGAATTTCACCTCTACACTCGGAATTCCACTCACCTCTCCAGTATTCTAGCTTTCCAGTTTCAAAGGCAGTTCCGGGGTTGAGCCCCGGGATTTCACCTCTAACTTACTAATCCGCCTACGTACGCTTTACGTCCAGTAATTCCGAACAACGCTAACCCCCTCCGTATTACCGCGGCTGCTGGCACGGAGTTAGCCGGGGTTTCTTTACCAGGTACTGTCATTATCATCCCTGGCGAAAGAGCTTTACGACCCTAGGGCCTTCATCACTCACGCGGCATGGCTGGATCAGGCTTGCGCCCATTGTCCAAGATTCCCCACTGCTGCCTCCCGTAGGAGTCTGGGCCGTGTCTCAGTCCCAGTGTTGCTGATCATCCTCTAAAACCAGCTATAGATCGTAGGCTTGGTAGGCCGTTACCCCACCAACTACCTAATCTAACGCGGGCCGATCCCTCGGCGATAAATCTTTCCCCCAAAGGGCGTATAAGGTATTACTCACCGTTTCCAGTGGCTATTCCTTACCGAAAGGTACGTTCCCACGCGTTACTAACCCGTCCGCCGCTCCCTCCCGAAGGAGAGCGCTCGACTTGCATGTGTTAAGCCTGCCGCCAGCGTTCGTTCTGAGCCAGGATCAAACTCTCAAGTTGAAAAGCTGTTACCAGCTTATCCTTGACGTTCGAACCTCTGCACATACTGTCCCGACCGGCTAAGGCCAGGACAAACTGTTTGTTGTGCTTCAGTTACCAAAGTAACCGAAAACCACGCCAAACAGTGAAGCTGACACCTTATCATCGCTCCACCGCTTCGCTGCTCGAGAGCAGCATCACCGGCTTCGCTAAAGGCGCGATCCATGTGTGCAGTTGTTTGTTCATCGAAATGAACCAAACCGCCCACATATCTCTTCAGTGTCTTCAATTGTCAAATAGCACCGGACCCAAAGACCCGAGAGACAAAATCAACCGGCTGCGCTACTAACTTCCTAGCGCCGCCCGCCTCATCTGCCCCAGATTTTCCGCTTCGCCTCACCCGAACCCTTCCAGATCCGCGCTCCGTCCCGCGCCCCGTCAGCGCCTCAGCGCCGCCGGTGAAGGGGGTTCTATGCCTAACACCAAATACCCGCAACCCCTTTTTTCGCGGTGACGTGATTTTTTTTGCCCGCACGCTTCGCGCGGGGAGCCATTGCCCCCGGCGCATGCGCGTTGAGGCCAGTAAAACAACGTCTTTGCGCCCTGAAATGCGCCCTTGAAAAAACGCAACGGGCCGCCCGAAGGCGGCCCGTTCAACTCATGGCGGGGAGACTCAGCTCCAGTACATCTCGGCCGGGCGGAACTCGAAGGAAATGTGGTGATTGGCGCCCTCGAGCCCCTGCTTGGTGTGGTTGTAGAGCGACCGCCAATAGGGCTGGATCGTCACCGCATCTTCCTGCAGCAGCGCCTCGCCCTTGGCCATCAATGCCCGGCGCTTTTCGACATCGGCGGTGGCCAGGGCCTGCTCGAGGATGGCGTCGAACTCGGGGTTGGAATAGCCGAACTCGTTCCAGGCCTCGCCCGAGCGATAGGCCAGCGCCCAGACCTGGACGCCCAGCGGACGGTGGTTCCAGTTGGTCGAGGAGAAGGGATACTTGGCCCAGTCGTTCCAGAAGGTCGAGCCCGGAAGGATCGTCCGCTTGACGTTGAAGCCGGCATCACGCAGCTGCGCCGCCACCGCATCGGTGGTGTTCTTGCGCCAGGCGTCGTCGATCGACAGGATTTCCATCTCGAAATCGCCCATGCCGGCCTCGTCCAGCAGCGCCTTGGCGGCGGCCGGATCGACCTTTAGCGGCGGCAGTTCGGCATATTCCGGGTGCACCGGGCAGACATGGTGGTTCTCGGCCTTGACGCCGCGCCCGTCATAGCCGAGCTCGAGCAGGACACTATTGTCGACCGCCATCTGGATCGCCTTGCGCACCCGCTTGTCGGCATAGGGCTTGATACCGTCCACCTCGGCCAGCTGGTTGGGCCGGATGACGATGGTGGCGGCGGTGATGATCTCGTGTTCGACCCAGCCGTCGAGCGAGGAGATCAGGTCGATGAACTCGCCGTCGACGTCATAGGTGATGTCGATTTCGTCCGATTCCGCCGCCGCGACCCAGGCCGCCGGGTCGGTGCCGTAGTCGACATATTCCAGACGGTCGAGCCAGGCACCGTTGCCGGCGTTCCACCAGGTATGGTTCTCGTTGCGCACCAGCGCCGCCTTGACGCCGACCTCGAGCATCTCGGGAAGATAGGGGCCGGTGCCGATCGGGTTGGTCAGCATGTCGGCCGAATTGTGCGAGCTGTGCACGATCGCCGCCGGATAATCGGCCATGCCCGGCACCAGCGAGATGTCGGATTTCGGCAGGTTCAGCTGCACGGTGTGCGAATCCACGACCACCACGCCGCCCTCGATCGCCTTGTTGGTGTCGGGGTCGATCAGGGTCGCGAAACGGCCGGCCATCGAGTTGCCCTCGACCTCCTTGTCGCACCAGCCGATGATGTTGCGCGCCACGTCCTCGGCGGTGAAATCGTCGCCGTTGTTCCACTTCACGCCCTTGCGCACGTGCAGCGTATAGGTCTTGGCGTCCTCGGAAATGTCCCAGCTCTCGAGCAGCTGCGGCTTGAAGGTACCGTCGTTCTCGTAGGACACCAGATATTCCAGCCAGCCGCGCGAGAAGTTGGCGATCTGCGACCAGTCGTAGGTGCGCGGATCCTTCAGGGCCCGCACCTCTTGTTGCAGGCGCGCGGTGCCGCCCATCTTGGCGTGGCCTGCGGCCCTGGCCGGAGCGGCCATGCCGATCATCGAATAGGCGGTGGCCGCGGTGGCCCCGAAGGCACTGGCCAGGGCCAGGAATTCGCGGCGGTTCACGGGGTCGCTGCCAACTTTCGACGCCTGATCGACGATCACTTTCGGCATCGGTTGGCCATTACGTTTGTAATAGGTCATTTTGATCCTCTCTGTTGTATTCCGGGTGTCCCCATATGCAGCCCTGCTGCACGGTTATTATTGGTATTATTGGCCGGCCGCAGCGGCCGCGCCGTTTTTGTCTTTGCCTTAAGCCCGCAGCAGGGCCCTCCGAGCTTCGGGGAACGCGCGGAGCAACAGGAAGCTCCACGCCTTCCAAGCCCATACAACCTTCCACGGCGCGCAAGCGCGATGCAACACATATCGACTCTTTTTTTCGTGAGCCCGCAAAGGGATCCGCCCCGCGGCCTCACCTGCAAGGTGGTGGGAGGCTG
Organism: Alcanivorax sp.; assembly: GCA_041624875.1. Lineage (GTDB taxonomy): Bacteria > Pseudomonadota > Gammaproteobacteria > Pseudomonadales > Alcanivoracaceae > Alloalcanivorax. Next base: position 1,006 of record JBFJUC010000233.1, on the reverse strand, counting down.
CGGTTGGTGCCGGTCGTTCTGGTCTGTGCGAGTGCCAAAGCATACCCGATACTACGGTCAGAGAGCGCCCTGCCATCTGGTCGAATTGCGACCTCAAACCACCCTAAATCGACACGCGGCCACCCCGGCGGGGCGAAGCCGGAGCGAAGAGCGGTATTTCGGCCGGGCTGCGGGTCCGCCGCAAACGGAAACCGGCAAAACTGTCGCCCGCGGAACCCAGTCACGCAAAACCCGGTTCTGCCACCTGCCCGCGCAAAGCGGCGCGTGCTAACACCAGAGCACCGAAAGAGGGCAGGAGGGGCATCTTGAGAATTCTCGCGGTATCGACCATGCGCAACGAAGGGCCCTATCTGCTCGAGTGGATCGCCCATCACCGGGCGGCGGGGGTCACCGACTTCCTGATCTATTCCAACGATTGCCAGGACGGCAGCGACAGCCTGCTCGACCTGCTGCACCAGGCCGGGGTCGTCACCCATGTGCCGCATCACCGGCAGGGCGGGAAATCCATCCAGTGGCAGGCCCTGAAAGCCGCCTGGCAGCACCCCCTGCGCAAACAGGCCGACTGGATCCTGACGGCGGATGCCGACGAGTTCGTCAACATCCACGCAGGCGGCCATGGTTTCGCCGACCTGATCGGCGCCCTGCCCGAGACCACCGACGCGGTGGTCATGCCGTGGCGGCTGTTCGGTCACAACGGGGTGTTCGGCATCGAGGACGCCCCGGTGACCGAACAGTTCACCCGTGCCATTCCCGCCGACAGCGACTACCCGGTGGCCGCCAGCCTGTTCAAGACCCTGTTCCGGGCGCACGGCCCGTTCCGTCAGCTCGGGGTCCACCGCCCCCGGCAGAAACCGGCCACGCGGGCCGCCGCGCCCAAATTCGTCGACGGGTCGGGCGCGCCGCTGCCGGCGGCCTTTGGCGAGTCGCCCGAGCGCATCTCGCTGTTCGGCTTTTCCACCGGGCGGGCGCTGGTCGAGGTCAACCATTATGCCCTGCGCTCGGCCGC
>JBFJUC010000232.1:0-4389 GCA_041624875.1 Alcanivorax sp. | reverse complement strand
TGTGGCGGTGGCGTCGCGCTACCGCATCGGCCATGTGTTCTGGCAAATGGCGTCGCGGCGGCGCGACATCAGTGATCGCGCCGCCGCCTATCTGGAGCAGGTCAACCTGGGCAAGCGCGCCGATACGCCGGTGGCCAATTTGCCCCACGGCGACCAGCGCAAACTGGAAGTGGCGCTGATGCTGGCGCTGGAGCCGGAGGTGTTCATGTTCGACGAGCCCACCGCCGGTATGAGCGTCGACGAAGTGCCGGTGATCCTGGATCTGATCGCCGACATCAAGAACAAGCAGAACAAAGTGATTCTGTTGGTGGAACACAAAATGGACGTGGTGCGCTCGTTGTCAGACCGCATCGTGGTACTGCACAACGGTGAACTGGTGGCCGACGGCGAGCCGTCCGAGGTGATTGCCTCGCCGATTGTTCAGGAAGCCTATCTGGGCGCGCCCCAGGAAGACACCGCCGGCGAGGAGGGTTGAACCATGGCCGAGTCGATTCTTTCCCTGTCCGGCGTGCGCGCCGACATTGATCAATACCACATTCTTCACGGCGTGGACCTGGAAGTGCCCACCGGCGAACTGACCGTGCTTTTGGGGCGTAACGGCGCCGGCAAGAGCACTACGCTGCGCACCATCATGGGCCTGACCACGGTCACCGACGGCAAGGTGCGCTTTCGCGGTGAGGACATCACCGGTCAGCCGACCCCGCGTATTGCCCGCAAGGGCATCGCCTTCGTGCCGGAAAACATGGGCATTTTCAGCCTGCTCACGGTGCGCGAGAACATGGTTCTGGCGGCGGTGGACGGGCCCATGGATCCCGCCCGGTTGGACTGGGTGTTTGATCTGTTTCCACCGCTGAAAAAATTCTGGAACCGCGCGGCGGGCAATCTCTCCGGTGGCCAGAAGCAGATGCTGGCCATCGCCCGCGCGATCATCGAACCCCGTGAGTTGTTGTTGGTGGATGAGCCCACCAAGGGGCTGGCACCGGCGATCATCAACGATCTGGCCGGCGCCTTTGAGCAGCTCAAGCAGCAGCAGGTCACGGTACTGCTGGTGGAGCAGAACTTTAATTTTTCCCGCCGTCTGGGTCAGTCGGCGGCGGTGATGAACGATGGCGGGGTGGTCTGGTCCGGCCAGATGACCGAACTCGCCGATAACGATGATCTTCAGCACGAGCTGCTCGGTCTGGGACTCGGCGAGCACCAGTAGGTGGGCGCTGCTCGTACAAGATTTGATGACCGTCATGCCGCTCCAAAGTGGGCCAGGCAAGGCGCGAGGAGAGAGGTTTAGTATGCTAAATGAACGACGAGCAACGCGGTCTGGCCCGCTCTGGAGCGGCATGGCGCGCTTTGCGGCGTTTCGGGAAGACAAACCGCATATTTTCCTGCTGCTGCTGATGATGGCGGTGGCATTGGTGATGATGGACCCGCGCACCTGGGTACTGCTGACTATCAGCGGCCTGGCGATGGGTGCCATGGTGTTTTTGATGGCCTCGGGCATGACGCTCACCTTTGGGTTGATGAATGTCCTCAACCTGGCTCACGGGGCCTTTATTTCTTTAGGCGCCTTCGCCGGCGCCAGCGTGCTGGTGTGGCTGAGCCGCCAGGCCAGCGAGCCGTCGCTGCTGATCAACCTGGCGGCGATTCTGCCGGCGCTGGGGTTCGCTCTGGTGGTCGCGGGGCTGCTGGGGCTGGTGTTCGAACGGCTGGTGATCAAACCGGTGTACGGCGATCACCTCAAGCAAATTCTGGTCACCGTGGGCGGCTCCATCATCATCATGGAGTTGATCCATGTGGTGTGGGGCCCCAATGAAATTCCGGTGCCGCGCCCGGAGGCGCTGACCGGTGCCTTCCTGCTGCCCGAGGCGCTGCCGGTGATCGGCGGCGTGGCGCTGGAGAAATACCGCCTGATCGCGGTGGTGCTGGGCCTGGCCATTTATGGGCTGATGACCTGGATCATCGAGCGCACCCGGGTCGGCATTCTGATCCGCGCCGGGGTGGAAAGCCGAGAAATGGTTGAAGTGCAGGGCTACCGCATTCGTTTGCTGTTCCTGGGCGTGTTCGTGGCCGGTTCGGCGCTGGCCGGCATGGGCGGCGCCATGTGGGCCATGTACCGGGAAATCATCACCGCGCACATGGGCGATGAGCTGATGATCTCGGTGATCGTGGTGATCATTCTCGGTGGGCTGGGTTCTATCAAGGGCTGTTTTTACGGCGCCGTGCTGGTGGGCCTGATCAATCTGTATGTGGGTTACCTGGAGCCCCGGCTGGCCGCGGTGGCCACGGTGGGGTTGATGGTGGGCGTGCTGATGTGGCGTCCGCAGGGCCTGATTCCGGTCATCAAAGTCTGAGGGACGCGCTATGTTGAATGGTATGTTCAATCGTATTCTTTCCGGCGACTATCCTCGTAGCCGGGCGCTCTCCGCACTGCTGGTGCTGATCGGCGTTTGTCTGGCCCTGGGGCCGTTTCTGTTCCCCGGCGTCCGCGCGTTTTCCATGCTCGGCATGATCTGCGTGTTCATTATCGTGGTGGCGTCCTACGACCTGATGCTCGGTTACACGCACATTGTGTCGTTCGCGCACACCATGTTTTTCGGCATCGGCGCCTATGGCGTGGCGATGTCCACGGACGCCTTCGGTTCCGGCTTTGGCGCCGTGTTCATCGGCATCGGTGGCGCCCTGGTGATGAGCGTGCTGCTGTCGCTGTTGCTCGGCCTGCTGTCGCTGCGCGTGAAAGCGATCTTTTTCGCACTGGTCACTCTGGCGGTGGCGTTCGCCTTCCTCAGCCTGGTGACCCAGCTCTATAACATCACCGGCGGCGAAGATGGCCTGGCGGTGCGCAGCCCCCGCGAGCTGGGCCCGGCGTTCCGGCCGTTCGATTCCAAGGTGCCCGGTTTCAGCGTGATCGATTTCATCGCCGGGGTATTTACCCAGGGCAGCATCGGGCAAGCGTTCAACGACGCCGTTTTCGAGGTGCGGGTGAATGGCCGACACCTGATGTACTACATCACCTTCCTGATCTCCGTTGGCGTGTTTCTGTTCCTGCTGCGCATGGTCAACTCGCCGTTCGGCCGGGTGCTGCAGGCGATCCGAGAGAACGAGTTCCGCGCCCAGGCGCTGGGCTATCGCACCGTGTTTTACCGCACCGCGGCGGTGATCGTGTCGGCGGTGCTGGCGACCCTGGCGGGCGTGCTGTTCGCGCTGATCAACCGTTACGTCAATCCCGAGAACACGCTTAACTTCGAGTTGATGGTGTTCATTCTGTTGATGTGCGTGATCGGTGGCATGGGCACGCTGTACGGCGCCGTGGTCGGCACCGCCGTGTTCCTGCTGGCGCAGAATTACCTGCAGGATCTGCTCGGACTGCTGGTCAGCAATGCGGAGCCGGGCAGTGTGTTCGCGGAACTGGTGGGCCCGGACCGCTGGCTGCTGTGGTTCGGTCTGTTGTTCGTGTTGAGCGTGTATTTCTTCCCGTCCGGCATTGTCGGCCAGTTGCGCCTTTGGGCCGAACGGCGCCGCGAACGGAAAGCGGCGCCGCTGGCGGCGCCCCTGGAACAGGAGTCGTAGTCATGCGTTTGGAACAACGTGTCGCGGTGATCACCGGGGCGGGGCGCGGCATCGGCCGGGCGATCGCCGAGCGGTACGCCCGCGAAGGCGCCCGGGTGGCGGTGGCCGACCTGGACAGTGCCACCGCGGAAGAGGCGGCGGCGGCGATCCGTAACGCCGGCGGCGAGGCGCTGGCCCTGGCCATGGACGTCACCGACGAGCAGGCGGTGGACGACGGTGTGCAGAGGGTGGTGGACACCTGGGGCCGTCTCGACATCGCTTTCGCCAACGCCGGCATTCAACACATCGAGTCTCTCGACAAACTGGCCCTGGGCGACTGGCGCAAGGTGATGAGCGTGCACCTGGACGGTGCTTTCCTGCTCACCCGGGCGGCCCTGCGGCATATGTACGCCGGCGACGGCGGCACGCTGCTGTATATGGGCTCAGTGCATTCGATGGAGGCCTCGCCGCTGAAAGCGCCCGATGTGGCCGCCAAGCACGGGCTGCTGGGGCTGTGCCGGGCGGTGGCGAAGGAGGGCGCCGGGCACGGCGTGCGCAGCAATATTATCTGTCCGGGGTTCGTGCGTACGCCGCTGGTGGATAAGCAGATTCCAGAGCAGGCTCGCGAGCTGGGTATTTCGGAACAGGAGGTGATTCGCAATGTGATGCTCAAGAACACGGTGGACGGCGAGTTCACCACCGTGGAGGACATCAGTGAGCTGGCGGTGACGCTGGCGGCGTTTCCCTCGGCGGCGCTGACCGGCCAGTCCATCGTGGTCAGCCACGGCTGGCACATGGGCTGACGGCCTGCCAGGGAAAACACGGGAATAAGGTCCGGGAGCCCGGCTC
>JBFJUC010000231.1:0-4420 GCA_041624875.1 Alcanivorax sp. | reverse complement strand
GTGCGTATGCCGGGCACCGACGGTTTGCGCATGCTCAAGATTCTGCAGCGCAAGAACCCCAATCTGCCGGTGATCATCATGACCGCCCATTCCGACCTGGATTCGGCGGTGGCGTCCTACCAGGGCGGGGCGTTCGAGTACCTGCCCAAGCCCTTCGACGTGGACGAAGCGGTGGCGCTGGTCAAACGCGCGATCAAGCACCGCAAGGAAAACGACGAGGAGTTCGTGGCGCCGGCGGCGGAAACGCCCACCGAGATCATCGGCGAAGCGCCCGCCATGCAGGAGGTATTCCGCGCCATCGGCCGGCTCAGCCACTCCAACGTGACGGTGCTGATCAACGGTCAGTCGGGCACCGGTAAGGAGCTGGTGGCCCGGGCGCTGCACCGCCATTCCATGCGCCGTGAGAAAAACTTCGTGGCGCTGAATATGGCGGCGATCCCCAAGGACCTGATCGAATCGGAACTGTTCGGCCACGAGAAAGGCGCCTTTACCGGCGCCAACAGCCAGCGGGTCGGGCGTTTCGAGCAGTCCAACGGCGGCACCCTGTTTCTCGATGAAATCGGCGACATGCCCCTGGAAGCGCAGACCCGGCTGCTGCGGGTGCTGCAGGAAAACGAGTTTTACCGGGTGGGCGGCACCACGCCGATTCATGTGGATGTACGCATCATCGCCGCCACCCACCAGGACCTGGAAAAGCTGGTCCGCGACGGCGACTTCCGGGAGGACCTGTTCCACCGTCTGAACGTGATCCGCATTCATATTCCGCGTCTGGCCGAGCGCCGTGAGGATATCCCCGCCCTGGCCGGCTACTTTCTCCAGCACGCCGCCCAGGAGCTGGGTGTCGACCCCAAGGTGCTGCACAAGGACACCGAAAAGTATCTGGCCGCCATGCCCTGGCCGGGTAACGTGCGGCAACTGGAAAACACCTGCCGCTGGCTGACGGTGATGGCCTCCGGCCGGGAAGTGCTGGTCGACGATCTGCCCCCGGAGCTGCGCCAGAGCGGCAGCAAGCCTACGGAAACCGGTGGCGACTGGCTAAAATCGTTGCGCCATTGGGCCGACCGGGCACTGGCCCGTGGCGATCGCGGCATCCTGGAGCAGGCGGTGCCGGCGTTCGAGCGCACCATGATCGAAGTGGCCCTGCAGCACACCGGCGGCCGTAAGCGCGACGCGGCCGGGCTGCTCGGCTGGGGCCGCAATACCCTCACCCGCAAGATCAAGGAACTGGACATGGAAGCGGAGTTCAGCGGCGACGACTAACCGGCCAGATGAGAGCGGCCGCTGAGGGCGGCTCCTGTGCGAGCGGGCCTTGTGGGAGCGGGTCCTGCCCGCGAAAGGGAGCGAAGCTCCCGGCAACGGTTGCCCCGCAGGATCCCAGAGACCTGTCTATTCGCTCAAACCACGCGCTTCCAGATCCACTAGCACCCAATCCCCACCGTCCTCGCGCCAACGACTGCGCACCCGAACACTGTCCGCATCCTCCGGCAGCGTGGCGCGGCCACCCCACACCAAAGCGTTAAACGTGACCTCCGCGTCGCGCAAAGTCACCGAATCCAGCGACACCTGCACATTGAGAAAATTGACCTGGCGCTTGGGGTAACGCAGAAACACGCCCACCAGGCGCCGACCGGCGGCCTTGCGATCCAGATCCCGGTAGCGAAAATCCTCCGCCAGCCGATCCATGACCGCGCCGGTGTCGCCGTTTTCCAGTCCGCTTTCCAGCGCCGCCACGGCCTCGCGCAGGGCCGCTTCCGGCGGTGGCGTCTCGCAGCCGGCAAGGAGCGGTTGCAGGGCCACCAGCAGACAGTATGCTGTCAGCCGTGCCCAGCGGCGGATTTCACGCATGTCATTATTCCCCCCAATCGAGCCCTACCATCGCCAGTATCTGGATGTGGGTGACGATCATCTATTGTATGTGGAGCAGAGTGGCAACCCGGACGGCGAACCGGTGGTGGCTCTGCACGGCGGCCCTGGTGGCGGCAGCTCGCCGTTATTACGGCGGCTGTTCGACCCCCGGCGCTACCGCATCGTGGTGTTCGATCAGCGCGGCGCCGGCCGCAGCCGGCCCTACGCCAGCACCGAGCATAACACTCTGCCGGACCTGGTCGCCGACCTGGAGCGCATCCGCGAGCACCTGATGATTCCCCGCTGGCGGGTGGTGCTGGGCGGCTCCTGGGGCGTCACCCTGGCGCTGGCCTACGCCTTGGATTTTCCTTCGCGGGTGGCGTCCCTGGTGCTGCGCGGCGTGTTCCTGTGCCGGCAACAGGACATTGACTGGCTCTACACCGACCGGGGCGCGGCGCGCTTTTACCCGGACCTGTGGGCGCGCCTTCTGGAAGCGCTGCCGCCCGGTGAGGGCGACCTCGTCACCCGCTACCACCGTGCTTTGCCGGGGCCGGATGGCGAACGTCTGGCCCGGGAGTGGACCCTGTGGGAAGCGCGCCTGTCGAGCCTCAACCCGCCGCGGGAGATCAACGTCGACCACAACGCCCGCGCCATGGCGCAGCTGGAAACCCATTACTTCGTCAATGGCGGTTTCCTGCAGCGCCCGATTCTGCCCCGTGCCGGCACGCTCACCTGCCCGGTGGAAATCGTGCACGGCCGCTATGACATGGTGTGCCCGCCGGAGCAGGCGTGGCTGTTGCATCAGGCGCTGCCCGACAGCCGGCTCAACTGGGTGCCGGCGGCGGGGCACAGCAGCGCCGAGCCGGCCATCGCCGAAGCCTTGGTGGCGGCGGTCAGGCGCCTGGGTCGGCGGGGCTGAGGATCAGCAGGTAATCGCGGTGGGCGTTGTACACCGGCAGCGGCCGGCTGGAGGGTTCGTCGCTCTGGTAGTCCACCCGCGCCTCGGTGACGCCGTTGAAACGCAGTATCCGCCCCTCGTCGTCCGCGGCCAGGGTCCAGCCGTTCGTAAGCCCGGCCCGCAGCCGGTCCAGCGGCCATAGCGCCAGCTGCAGGTCGGCGATCAGATCGTCCGCCGACACCTCCGGCGGCAAATACGGCGTGCGTTTCACGTTCAGCCGCCCCTGCCCGTACTGCATTTCCACCATCAGCCGATCGGCTTCATCGGTGATCGTGATGTGGGTGCTGTCCGGTGTCAGGCTGAGGCGCGCGTACGCATAATGGATGCGTTCGCCGACGCGAATTTCCAGGTCGCGCTCGATTTCCCGGTATTCACCGAACGTCGCCGCCGGCGGGCGGGCCCCTCGCACCGGTTCGCTCCACAGCTGACAACCGCCCGCAAACAGGGTGGCGAACAACACAATAAGGGCCGCGACGCGTGGCGGACGAAGCAAGGGATGGGGCATCGAAAAAGTATGACCGGTTCCGGGTTTTGACGAAAGCCACCCGGCTTTGTACATTCCGGGATCACGTATAAAAAGGAATTACATCATGATAAAGAATACTTTGGGGTTGTGCCTGCTGGCACTGGTTTTGACCGCCTGCACCAGCGCGCCGCTGCACAATATGACCGGCGTGGCCGTGCCCGAGAAAGCGGACGGCGAGAGCCTTACCCTGAACCAGGTGAAGGCGGCGGTGATGCGCGGCTGCGTCGGCAAGGGCTGGACCCCGCGGGTCGAGGGGCCTGGCCTGATTCATTGCTCCATCACCGTGCGCACGCATAACGCCGAAGTCGCGATTCCCTTCACCGCCAGCGAATATGACATTCGCTATGTGGACAGCGTTAATCTGGACCACGACGGTCAGGGAAATATTCATCGCAACTACAACAACTGGGTGAACAACCTTTCCGGCACCATTCAACAGGAACTGTTGCGCCAGGCCTACGACCTGTAGCGTTTCAACGGGACCAGCGGCGGAAAATCAGCGAGGTGTTGATGCCGCCAAACGCGAAGTTGTTGCTCATCGCGTACTCGCAGTCCAGTTCACGGCCGGCCCCGGTAATGTAGTCCAGCGCGCCGCATTCCGGGTCCACGTTTTCCAGATTGGCGTTGGGGTGGAACCAGCCCTGGCGCATCATTTCGATCGACAGCCAGGCTTCCAGGGCGCCACAGGCACCCAGCGTGTGGCCGGTGTAGCTTTTCAGCGAACTGATCGGGACGCCGCCGCCCAGCACGTCCGCGGTGGCCTGGGTCTCGGCCACGTCGCCGCGGGCGGTGGCGGTGCCGTGGGCGCTCACATAGCCGATGCGCTCCGCCTCCAGCCCGGCGCTGTCCAACGCCAGCCGCATGGCCGTGGCCATGGTCGCCTGGTTGGGTTGGGTTACATGGCGGCCGTCACTGTTGGTGCCGTAACCGACGATCTCCGCGAGGATGGGCGCGCCGCGTGCTTGCGCATGGTCCAGGGATTCCAGCACCAGCGCGCCGGCGCCTTCGCCGACCACCAGGCCGTCCCGGTCGCGGTCGAAAGGACGCGGTGAATGCGACGGGTGGTCGTTGTCCTGGCTGGCGGCGAACAG
>JBFJUC010000230.1:0-4422 GCA_041624875.1 Alcanivorax sp. | reverse complement strand
GCGGAGCGGGTGCTGGTGCCTTTGGCGGAGCTGGACGTGACGCCGGACCAGGCCCCGGAGCGGCTGGCGGCGGCGGTGGATTGGCCTACCCTGGTGCCACCCGGCGTGGACCTGCATTTGAGCCTGGACCACGGCAAGGGCGTGCGCGGCGACAGCCGGGTCAGCGGCAAGCGGCTGCTGCGGGCGCTGCCGCCGGAGATCGGTCTGGCGCGGCGCGAGGAGGGCGCCTGCGCGGTGCGCGCGCGGCTCGATGAGAACCACGCCCGCCTGTGGCTGGACCTGGCCGGCACGCCGCTGCACCGGCGCGGTTACCGGCTGGCCGGCGGCCGGGCGCCGCTGCGCGAGAATCTGGCGGCGGCGCTGCTGCGGGCCGGCGGCTGGCACCGCGAGGAGCGGCCCGCGGCGTTGCTGGACCCATTCTGCGGCAGCGGCACCCTGGTGATCGAGGCGGCCTGGATGGCCGCCGGCGTGGCGCCCGGCGCCCTGCGTCGCGAGTACGGCTTCCAGGCCTGGCGCGGCTGCCGCAAGCCGCTCTGGGAAGAGGCCCTGCGTGAGGCCGCCGCCAGCCTGGAGGGTGGGCTCAAGGGCCTGCCGTCGCTGAAGGGCTTCGACGCCGACCCGGAGACCATCCAGTATGCGTTGCACAACGCGGAGCGGGCCGGGGTGCGCCGGCAGGTGCACTTTGAGCGGCGCGAGTTGGGCGCCCTGCGTGGCCGCGACTTCGCTGATCAGGGCCTGTTGGCCACCAACCCGCCCTGGGGGGAACGCCTGGACGAACAGACCACCGCGGCCTGGCTGTACGCCGGCCTCGGTCGCATTCTCGGCGAGAAGGCGCCGGCCTGGACGGCGGTGATGCTGGGCGCCGACGTGGCCTCGCTGGACCGTTCCGGTATGGACATGGCGCAGCAGTGGAAAGTGCGCAATGGCCCGCTGAACACCTTTATCCGCGTCAGCCGGCCACGCCCGCCGGTGCCGCAGCCGCCGCTGCGGGTCGGCGATGCGCCCGGCTTCGAGCTGCCGGAGCCGGCGATGCCGCTGTTCAACCGCCTGCGCAAGAACGGCAAGCACCTGCGCCGCTGGTTGGAGCGCGAGGACGTTCAGGCCTACCGCCTCTATGACCGTGATCTGCCGGAATTCAACGTGGCGGTGGACGTATACGGCGATCAGGCCCTGGTCCAGGAGTTCAAGGCGCCCAAGACCGTCGATGAAGACAAAGCGAAACAACGCCGCCAGTGGGCGGTCAGCGCGGTCCGAGCGGCCCTGGGCGTGCACCGCGAGCAGGCCCACCTGCGTACCCGCGAGCGCCAGAAAGGCAACCGCCAGTATCAGAAACTGGACGGCCAGGGGCAGTACCGTGTGGTGCGCGAGGGCCAGGCCCGCCTGCTGGTGAACTTGAACGACTATCTGGACACCGGCTTGTTTCTGGACCACCGCCCGCTGCGCCTGCGGCTGGCCGAAGAGTGTGCCGGCAAACGCTTCCTCAATCTGTTCGCCTACACCGGTGCCGCCAGTGTGCAGGCGCTGGTGGGCGGTGCCCGCCGGGCGGTGACGGTGGACGCCTCGCGGCGCTACCTGGACTGGGCGGCCTGCAACCTGGCGGTGAACGGCTTTTCCAGTGAGGCGCACCCGCTGGTGCGCGCCGACGCCATGGCCTGGCTGGAGGACTGCCAGGAACAGTTCGACGTGGTGTTCTGCGACCCGCCCACCTTCTCCAACAACAAGTCGCGCCAGGACTTCGTGGTGCAGGAGCACCACGGCGAGCTGATCCGGCGCATCATGAAGCGTCTGGAGCCCGGCGGCGTGCTCTATTTCTCCTGCAACTTCCGTCGCTTCGAGCTGGAGGAAAGCATCGCCCGCTGGTACCAGGTGGAGGACCTGACCGCCTGGAGCTTGCCCGAGGACTTCCGCCGCAACAGCGCCATTCACCATTGCTACGCGATTCGACACGGAACCCTTTGATGACCGTCGTGCTATACACCACCTTGGGCTGCCATCTGTGCGACCAGGCCCGCGGCCTGCTGCTCACGGTGAACCCGCAAGTCGATATTCACGCGGTGGATATCGCCGAGGACGATACCCTGATCGCCGAATATGGCGAGCGCATCCCGGTGCTGCGCCACGGCGACCGGGAGCTCGCCTGGCCATTCGGTCTGTTGGACATTCAGGCGCTGCTTTCGGAGTAAAGATGGAAAAGATCACCGTTAAAAAACTGAACGGCCGGCATGTGGAAAAGGTGCTGCTGCGGTCGGTGACGCTGTCGATCTGCATCGTGCAGGTGGAGATCGACGGCGTGAGCTATCACGTGGTGGACGAGAAAGGCCAGATCGTGCGGTTCAATGGCGCCGAGCACGCCAACAATGTGCTCGGTAAAATGACCACCGACAAAGCGGTGCTGGTACATAACTCGCCCTACGCGGAAATGGCCGGCCAGCCGGACGACGGCCCGCAACCCGCCCTGGAAGTCGACTTCAACTGGCGCGCGGAGAAAGCCTGAGAAAAGCGCGGGTATTGGCGAGGGTGCGGGCCGCCAGATCTGTTTCACTCTCGCCACGCAGCGCCGCGATCCGGCGGCCGATCCAGGGTAGATAGCAGGGCTCGTTGCGGCGCTTGCGTGGCGGCTTCTCCGGCAGATCCCGGGGCAGCAGGTAGGGCGCGTCGGTTTCCAACAGCAGGCGATCGCCGGGAATCTCCGGCACCAGCTCCGCCAGGGCGCCGCCGCGCCGCTCGTCGCACACCCAGCCGGTGATGCCGATGTGGCAATCCAGATCCAGGTAGTCGAACAGGGCGTCGCGCTGATCCGTGAAGCAGTGCACCACGGCGGCGGGCAGTCTGTGCCGCCAGGCTTTCAGAATCGGCAGGAAACGGTGGTGGGCGTCGCGCTGATGTAGAAACACCGGCCTGCCGGCGTCGGCGGCCAGTGCCAACTGCGCCTCAAAGGCGCTTTCCTGGTCGTCCCGGGGGGAAAAATCGCGGTTGAAGTCCAGGCCCATTTCGCCGGCCGCCGCCACCTCGGGAAGGGTCAGCAATCCGGCCAGTGCCTGCTCGGCGCCGGCGTCGAAAAAACGGGCGTTATGAGGATGGATGCCGGCGGTGGCGAACAGGGCCGGGCCGGCGTCGGCCCATTGCCGGCACAGGGCCACGGCGGTTTCCGATTCCGCCACGCTGGTGCCGGTAAGTAGCATCAGGGCCACGCCGCTGTCGGCGGCGCGGGCCAGCACCTGTTCACTGTCTTCGGCGAACTGCCTGTCGCCCAGATTGACACCGATGTCCGCCCACAGCGGGCCGCTTTGCCGCGCGCCGCTCATCCGTGGCTGGGCTGGGGTTGTCCGAGGCGGGCATTGAGCCGCTCACGCAGGTCTTCCACCCGGCGCCGGTTGGCGCCCAGGTCCCAATACCCCAGCCGCGAGGCGGAACGCACATCAATCAGGCCGTCGTCGTGCACGTACAGGGTGACGTCATCCACAAATCGCAGTATCCGGCTGGTGAAGCGGGCCTGGATCCGCGCCGGGCCGATTCGCTCGTACGCTACCCGCGGCAGGGTATCGAGCACCTCTTCCAGCATCGCCAGGCTGCCGGCGCGGTCGCCGGCGCCGGGCAGCGGCGCTACCCGATGGCGGTCGTCCTCGGCAAGGCTCGACACGCAATTGGGCGCGGACGGGCAGGGGGCAAGCAAACGGGTGTCCGACATACGGTTCGGTCTCTCAATACTCTCGTTACTGGCGGTGTCACTGGAACCGGCGTGGCCCTGGCAGGCGGACAGAGCGATGCCCAATAACAGGGTTGCCAGAACGCGGTTAACGGTTTCAATGCGCATTGGGATCACGGATCAGACCCACGAAAATACCCTCGATCATCAGTTCGTCGGCCGCCACGCGGATCGGCGCGTAGGCGTCGTTGGCCGGCAGCAGCGTGGCGCTGGTGCGGTTCAGTTTAAGGGTCTTCACCGTGACTTCGTCGTCAATGCGGGCCACCACGATCTCGCCGGAACGGGCGGTCTGGCTTTTACGAACCGCGATCAGGTCACCGTCGAAGATACCGGCTTCAATCATGCTATCGCCCTGGACCTTGAGAAGATAGGTGGGGCGTTGGCGAAACAGTCCCTGAGGCACCGGCACGGTGCGCTCCACGTTCTCGATCGCCTCGATCGGGGTGCCGGCGGCGACCTTGCCCACCACCGGCAGTTCGTCGCCCATTTCCAGGGCCAGGTCGAGAAGCTGGATGCCCCGGGACCGGTCGCCGTGCAGGCGGATGTAGCCCTTGCGCTCCAGGGCGCGCAGGTGATCGGACGCGGCGTTCTTCGATTGAAAGCCCATGCGTTCGGCGATTTCAGCCCGGGTCGGGGCCATGCCGGTCTCCATCTGGGACGCACGAATGCAATCGAGAACCTGCTGTTGGCGTGCGGTTAATGCGATGCTCATGTCG
>JBFJUC010000229.1:0-4426 GCA_041624875.1 Alcanivorax sp. | reverse complement strand
GGCCCGCGCACCGCCACCGTTCCGCTATACTGCGGCCATGTCCGTACCGCTTGTCTATCATCCGTCCTACAGTTTTCCGTTCCCCGGTCGGCACCGTTTTCCGATGGAAAAGTTCCGGCTGCTGCACGAACGGCTGCGCGATAGCGGCATCGCTGGCGCGGCCAACCTGCATCGCCCTGGCCGGGCGCGCCGGGCGTTGTTGTCGCTGGCGCATTGCCCGGATTATCTCGATCGCTTTCTCGGCAACCGGCTCGGCGAGCGCGAGGCAAAACGCATGGGCCTGCCCTGGAGCGAAGAGCTGGCCCGGCGCACCTGCATCGCGCCCATGGGCACCCTGCTCACCGCGCAGCTGGCGTTGAAACACGGCATCGCCTGCCATCTGGCCGGCGGCACTCACCACGCCCATTACGACTTCGGCTCCGGCTTTTGCATTCTCAATGATCTGGCGATAACCGCCCGGGCGTTGCGCGCCGGCGGGCTGGTGAAGCGGGTGCTGATTTTTGATTGCGACGTGCATCAGGGCGACGGCACCGCGGCTATCCTCGCCGACGCCCCCGACTTGTTCACCTGCTCGATCCACTGCGAGAAAAACTTCCCCACCCGTAAAAGCCGCAGCGATCTTGACGTGGGCTTGCCCGTGGGGCTGGAAGATGACGGCTATTTGGCGGTGGTCGAGGAGACACTGTCCGACCTGCTGCGGCAGCGACAGCCGGACCTGGTGCTGTACGATGCCGGGGTGGACGTGTACTCCGGTGATCCGCTTGGAAGGCTCGCGGTCAGTCTGACCGGGCTGGCCGAGCGCGAGCGCCGGGTGCTGACGCTGTGCCGTGAGCGCGGCGTGCCGGTGGCCACGGTGATCGGCGGCGGCTACGACGACGACCGGCCGGCACTGGCCCGGCGCCACGCCCTGGTCGTGGAAACGGCCCACCAATTATGGAGGCAGTAATGAGCAAAGCCCTGTTGATCATGGCCCACGGCAGCCGTGCCGAAGCCGCCAACGACGAGTTCCGGCTGCTGGTGGAGCAGGTGGCCGAGCACAGCCACGACTATGTGGCGGTGCTGCCCTGTTTTCTGGAACTGGCGCGGCCATCACTCATGGAAGCGCTGCAGCAGATCGAACATCAGCCGGTGGAAACGGTGCACGTTTATCCGTTGTTCTTTAACAGCGGCAAGCATGTGTCCCGGGACATTCCCGAGCAGGTGGACGAAGCTCGCCAGCGCCACCCGCATCTGAACATTGAGTTACTGGAATACTTCGGCAACGCCGGCGGCCTGGTGGCGCTGGTGCGCGACCACATCGCCGCCCAGGGCTAGAAACGCCTGTGGGCCGCCCCGCTGAAGGGTACAACCCGTTTGTTTGCTGTCGGCCTTTCAGCGCAATTGATAGGTCAGCGACGCCATGACGCTGCGTTCGGCGCCGAAGTAGCAGTAATTGAGCGAATAGCAGGACGCTACGTATTCCTTGTCGAGCAGGTTATTGGCGTTGATTCGCGCGCTCAGCCCGCGCACACCCAAATGGCTGAAATCGTAGCCCAGGGTGGCGTCCATCAGGGTGTAGGAAGGGACGTTAAGGGTATTGGCCCGGTCCGCTTCGATGCCGGACAAGTAGCGCGCGCCCAGCCCCACATCCAGGCCGCTCAGCGCGCCCCCATTGAACTGATAATTGCCCCAGACGGTGGCCTGGTTGCGCGGCGCCTGATTGACGCGGTTGCCTTCGATCTCCTCTTCGGCTTCCACGTATTCAATGTCGGTGTAGGTGTAGCTGGCCTGCAGCCGCAGCTGGTCGGTGACGCGGGTCTGGGCGTCCAGTTCCACACCGCGGGAACGGACTTCGCCCACCGGCACATAGATCGCTGCCTGGGGTTCGCGGATCGCCAGGTTCTCCTGGTCAATGTGGAACAGCGACAGGGTGTACAGCCCCCGGCCCTGGTGCGGCTGATACTTGAGGCCGGTTTCGTACTGGGTGCCCTCGGTGGGCTCCAGCGGGTTGCCGTCGGCGTCGGTGTAGACGCTCGGGTTGAACGATTCGGAATAACTCACATAGGGCGCCAGGCCATTGTCCATCCGGTACAACGCGCCGGCGCGGCCGCTGAACTGGTCGCGGTCCTGGCTGGAGCGGGCGCCGGTGTCGGTGTTCACATTGGCGGTGCGCACCCAGTCCTGGCGACCGCCCAGGGAGAAGCGCCAGTTGTTCAGCGCGATCTGATCCTGAATATAGACGCCGGTCTGGATCAGCTTGCGCTCGTGCCGTACCGGGTCGGTGATCGCCAGAGGCGCGGCGCCGTATTGCGGATCGAAGGCGTCGATCGCCGGGAAGCTGCCCGAGGTCCAGGCGGCGTCCACGTCGCGGTGTTGATAGTCGATGCCCACCAGCAGGGTGTGCCGCAGCGCGCCGGTGGAGAACAGGCCCTGCAGTTGGTTGTCCACCGTGTAGGCGTCGAGCTGTTCGTCGGCGCCGGAGTAGAAGCGGCTGAGCTGGTCCGAGTTGCCCACCCAGGCAAAGCTGTAGACCTGTTGCAGGTCCACGTCGCTGGTGAGATAGCGGAAGTTCTGCTTCACGCTCCAGTCGTCGTTGAAGAAATGGCGAAGCTGGTAGCCAAGCATTTTTTCCGTGCGCGAGAACTGCTCGTAGGCGGGCTCGCCCTCGAAAAACCGGTTGGAGATATAACGCCCGTTGCGGGGGTAAAGCGTGCCTTCCGCGGGCACGCCGCTGTGGCTGCCGCCTTCCGGGTCGTCCTGGAAATAGGCCATCAGATCGAGGGTGGTGTTGTCCCCCAGGTCCAGGGTCAGTGACGGCATGATCGCCCGGCGCTCGTACTCCAGGTGGTCAAACTGGGTATCGCCCTGGTCGGCCAGCCCCACCACCCGGTAGGCCGCGCCATCGCTTAGCGGGCCGGCGAAATCGAAGGCGGCGCCCCGGGCGTTATTGTTGCCGGCGCGGAAGGTTACTTCCTGGCGGGTTTCGAACAACGGCTTTTTGCTGGTGAGATTGACCAGCCCGCCCGGCGAGGCGCGCCCGTACAACACCGAGGTCGGGCCTTTGACGATCTCCACCCGCTCCAGGAAGTAGGGGTCGATCTGCATGGAGCTGAAAGTGCCGCCGTCGCCCATGGTCTTCAGACCGTCGAGATAGATGTTATCGATGCTGTCGTCGGAAAAGCCGCGCAGCACCACATAGTCGTAGCGTTGGGAGGCGCCGATCTGCTCGGTGAACACGCCGGGGGTGTAGCGCAGCGCCTGCTGCACGGTTTCCGAGCCTTGTTTCTCCAGTTGCTCGCGGCGCACCACGTTGATCGTTTGTGGTGTTTCCAGGGTCGGCGTATCGACCTTGGTGGCCACTTGGGCGGACACCGCCACCGGCGCCAGCGTCCGGCTGCTGGCGGGGGCCGGCTCCAGGGTGACGCTGCCGTCGCCGTTGCGGCGGTGGCGCAGGCCGCTGCCGGCCAGCAGCCGGGCCAGTGCCTGGTCGGTGGAGTAGTCGCCGTCCAGTGCCGGGCTCCGTTTGCCAGCGGTGATGCTGGCGTCGTAGATCAGCTGGACGCCGGTGTCTTCGGCCAGTTCGGCCAGGGCGGCGTCCAGCGGTTGCGCGGCGATGTCCAGCGTCGCCGCCCGGGCACCGGCGAGCAGGGTGAGGCCGGTGAACAGCGCGGTGGCGCGCAGGGTGTTTTTCATCAGGGGCATCTTTAGTCCTCTCTGTTCGGATGCAAATACAAACCATTTGCGATCTGGTGGCAGGGAAGACGAAGCCGCCGCCGGTTTCTGAACCCGTACGTTGTTTAACGTGAGAGAATCACCACGCCGGGCAGCCGCCGCACGGTCAGGGGCAGGGTCTGGCTCAAGGCGCTGAGGGCGGCGTCTGGACCCCTGCTATTGAGGGTGCCGCTGAAGCGGCGCTCGGCCAGGGTCCGGTCCAGCAGCAGCAGGCGATCCGGATGGTGGGGCGCCAGCTCCCGGAGGATATCCCGCAGTGTTTGATCGCTGAACACCAGCCGGCCTTCCAGCCAGGCCAGCATACGGCCCACATCCACCTGGCGCGGGTCGCCCAGCCGACCCCGCGACCAATGAACCTGCTCGCCGGCCCGCAACGTCAGCCGTCGACCCACGCCGCTGGCGACCACCTCGCCCTCCGCCACCGTCAAGCGGACCCGCTCGCCCTCGTCCCGGCGTACCTCGAAGCGGGTGCCGGTAACGCGAACCTTCGCCTCGCCGGCCACCACCAGGAAGGGCCGTTGCGGGTCCTTGGCCACCTGGAAATAGGCGCGCCCGCGCAGCAGGGTAATGCGGCGCTGGTGGTCGCTCAGGTTCAGATCGATGGCGCTGTCGCCGGCCAGGGTTACCCGGCTGCCGTCCTCCAGGGTCAGTACCCGTTGCTCGCCGGCGGCGGTGCGCTGGTCCGCGCCCCACACCCGCCAGGGCAGTTGCGCCG